>JAACEG010000015.1 GCA_011682665.1 Lysobacteraceae bacterium | reverse complement strand
GATAATTAAATTAATATGAATTTTTATTTAGCTCAAATTATTCAAGGAACAATTTTAACTGGTATGATAATATCAGCTTTTTTATTAATGAAAAGTAAAGATTTATTTATTTCAGTCATTTATCTTTCAATAATGAGTTTAATGTTAGCAACGGAATTTTATATTCTTCAGGCGCCAGATGTGGCTATTGCTGAAGCAGCTGTGGGAGCGGCTTTGTCTTCAGCTATTTATATATTGGCTATTTATAAAACTAATCGATTTGAAAAATAATTTAATTTTTTATGGTTGATAATAAGAAATATAACTTTAGAAAATTTAAGATAATAAGTTTGATAATTTTATTTATTTATTTAACTTTTGTTATTTTTTTAATTCATCCTTTCGGAGAGCCGAAGGCAACAAAAATGGATGATTATTTTATTAAAAATGCTCAAAGACAAACAGGAAGTAATAATGTTGTTTCCAGTATAGTTTTTGATTATCGCGGTTTAGACACCCTAGGAGAGGCTAGCGTTCTTTTTATTGCTGTTATGAGTATTAGTTTGATTTTGGGCGAAAAGAAAAATACATAATTTATGAGCAAAATAATCAAAATTATAAGTTTAATAATTTTAAACCCGATAATTATATTTGGTCTGTATGTTATTGTCCACGGTCATTTGACGCCTGGAGGAGGATTTCAAGGGGGCGCAATAATCGCTGGGGCAACAGCCTTAATCTTAGTTGTTTTTGAAAACAATATTAAATTATCCAGAGGTTTATTTTCGTTATTTGAATTTTTAGGTTTGACATCTTTTATTTTAATGGCTTTTTGGGGTATTGTAAAAAATACTTTTTTTTACAATTTTTTAACAAATAGTAATGGAATTTTAGGAAAAACAATTGTTTTTGGAATAAATCAGGGTTATCTTAACAGCGGAGGAGTTATCCCTTTAATGAATTTATCTGTGGGGATAGAAGTGGCCTCAGGCTTGTCTCTTATTATTATATTAATAACAAGAAATTTATGATTAATTTTATATTTTTAACAGTAATTTTCTTAATAATAATAGGGCTTTTTGGAACAATGTTTAAAAAAAATTTGATTAAGTTAGCTATGTCTATCAATATTATTAGTAATGGAGTAAATTTATTTTTGATAAGTTTAGGCTATCGGCAAGGAGGCATAGCTCCAATTTTTACTAATGCTCCAAATTTAAAAATGGTTTCTCCTACTCCACAAGCCTTAATTCTTACTAATATTGTTATTAATTTAGCCGTAACTGCCTTTTTGCTTTCTTTGTCTATATTGATTTATAAAAAAGAAAAAAAATTATGACTTCTCATTTAATTATTTTAATAATAGCTATCCCTTTGTTGGGAGCATTTTTATTGCCCTTGCTGAACAAGTTTGGCAAAAGAATAAAATATTTTTGGTTGGCCACAGTTTTAGGTTTAACTGACATTTTTTCTTTTTTTCTTTATTTATTGATTATTGAAAAAGGAGAAGTTGTCTATACTTTAGGGGCTAAATTTCCATTATTAGTTTCTCCGCAAGGCTTTCCTATAAGAATTATTTTAGAGGCAGACGCTTTGTCAGGATTTTTGTCTTTTATTTTTCTTTCAATTATATTTTTAATATTTATTTATTCATTAAAAATTTTAAGCAATTATTCTTTTTTAGATAAATTTTATGTTCTATATCTTTTACTCACGGTAGGAATCTTAGGATTTTTATTCACTGGAGATTTTTTTACTCTTTTTGTATTTTATGAAATAAGTTCTATTACAACGGCTGGTTTAATCGCTTTTTTTAGAAGTGAGGAATGTTTTAAATCAGCTTTCCATTATCTATCGCTTTTTGCAGTCGGCTCTTTATTCTTATTGTTTGGGATAGGAATCCTTTATAGTGAATATGGATTTTTAAATATGGGAATTATTGCTAAGGTCCTTCAATTCTCTTTTTTAGACAAGGTGGCTTTGTCTTTAATCGCTTCAAGTCTACTTTTAAAAGCAGGAGTTTTCCCTTTTTATTTTTGGAAACCAGAAGCTTACAAGGTATCTCCTATTTCAGCTATTCTTCTTTCTATTATTTCCTCTTTATCGGCAATTTATATTTTATTTAGAATTTTCTTAGGAGTTTTTGGAGTAAATCTTATTTTTGGATGGATTTTAATTTTATTCTCAATTTTTTCAATTTTTATGGGAATTTTTTTGGCTATTAAAGAAAATAATATAAAAAAAATTTTAGCTTATTTGGCTATTTCTGAGTTAGGATATATAATCTTAGGAATTTCTTCAGGCATAGTGATGTTAAATAATGATTTTGGATTTAAAGCCATTCAAGGAGGATTATTTCATATGGTAAATGATATTTTAGATATAGGTTTATTGTTTTTGATTATTGGTGTTGTCATTTACATTACTAAAAGCAAAAATGTTTTAGAAATTCGTGGTTTTGGGCATAAATATCCTTGGTTAGCAGGATTTTTTCTTTTAGGAGTTTTCGCTATATCCGGAATGCCCCCTTTAAATGGATTTGCCTCAAAGATAATAATTTATGAGTCAGTTTTTCATTTAAGCCCTGTTTTAACAATAATTGGTATTTTAGGAAGTATTTTAATTTTAGCGATTTTAATTAAAATTTTTGCTATAATCTTTCTTGGAATATCTCCTGAAAAATATCAGCCGGTTCCAAAAACGGCTATGGCAGTTATTTTTGTTTTTGCGATTTTAATGATTTCTATTGGTCTTTTCCCAGGACAATTTACATCTTTTTTTATTAACCCAGCGGCGGAAGCTCTGGTTTCTCAACAAAATTATATATGCAAATAATTTGGCAGCCAAAAATTGCTTTGATATTTTTTCTTTTGATATTTTTTATAATTTACTTTTTTTATTTAAGCGGTGAAAAAAAATATAAAAAAGATACTTTTCAAACAATGGCTTATTTTTCTGGGAAAACTCCATCGCAAAATATTAAATTACAAAATATTTATTGGGGATTTTTTGAAGATTTTAAAAAATTATATATGTTTTTAGCAAAAATTCAAAAAGAAAATAGCAATGATTATATTTTTTTATTTATTTTAGGATCAATTATTTTTCTTTTAGCTTTGAGTCTTTAATTTTATGTTTGATGTAGTTTTAAAATTTATAATGATGTTAATTGTAATTTTTGGAAGCGTATTTTTAGGTTTGTTTTTTAAAGGAATTGATAGAATTTTATCAGCTAAAATGCAAAGAAGGATTGGCCCTCCCCTATGGCAGCCCTTTTATGACGTTAGAAAATTAATGATAAAAGAAAGCGTAATTCCGAAAGGCAGTATTAAATG
Source organism: Lysobacteraceae bacterium (assembly GCA_011682665.1). Lineage (GTDB taxonomy): Bacteria > Patescibacteriota > Patescibacteriia > JAACEG01 > JAACEG01 > JAACEG01. The sequence goes on along the minus strand of JAACEG010000015.1, from coordinate 10,879 downwards.
GATTTTTGAATTGTTTGCCTTAGTCTCTCTCACAGCTTCTATCTTAATTTTATTCTATATTCCTATTCTTGGAAAATCTATTTTAGGAAATTCTGGAGATCTAGTTTTAATAATTTATCTGTTTATATTTCCGGGTTTAAGTTTAGTCTTAGGAGCATTTTCTTCTAATTCTTCCTATTCTAACCTTGGCGGGCAAAGATTAATTATTAATATGTTAGGCTATGAATTTCCTTTAGCCATTATTTGTTTAACTCCTGTTTGGTTAGTTTATAAAAAGGGATTTTCAAATATTTTTTCTTTAAATACAATTTATGAGCATAATGTTTGGGGTCTAACAAGTCCTCTCGGAATTATTGGGCTTTTATTAGAAAGCATAGTAGTTTTTTTCGTAATTGCCGGTGAATTATCAAAAACTCCTTTTGATATTGATACAGCTGATTCAGAGATCGCTGGTGGAGTCTTAGCAGAATATTCTGGAAGAAATTTAGCAATGTTTTATATGGCGGAAGCTGTAAAAATGATAGCCTTAGCCTCTTTATTTATTGCTCTTTTTTTCCCTTGGAATATTCAAGGTAATTTTGGTATAATGTTTTTAGTTTATCTTTTAAAAATATTTTTTATAATATTTATTAGCTCAACTTTAATTAAAACAGTAACTTCAAGATTTAAAATTAGTCGATTAACTCGATTTTATTGGGGTTATTTATCTTTATTTGCCATAATAGGATTTTTATTTACTTTATAATAGACTTGCATAATTAGTTTTATAACGACCCCTGTTAGCCAACAGGCAACGGGGTAAAAATTTTCAGATTTCTGCCTCGCCGGCAGGCAAGTTGAGACAAATTTTTCAAGCAATTTTTTTAGTTTATCCTAAGGTAAGGTAATCCCGCAATACTGCGGGAGAGGAAAATTTGACCAAAAGATGAAAATTGTAATAGAAATTAATTCCCTTGAATTAATTACGAAATGTCATTGCGAGGAGGAACGACGAAGCAATCCCGAGAATATATCGCCAATTATTTGGATTGCTTCGTCAGTCGCTTCGCTCCTTCCTCGCAAAGACAGCGAAATTTATGTATTTCGTAATCCAAGATAATTACAAACAAGTCTAATAATTATGTTTTATTTTTGTCTTTTTAGCGCTGGAATTTTAGCCAGCATTATCGGCGCTCTGATAGGAATCGGTGGTGGAGTAATTATCGTTCCTTTTTTGGTTTTGTTTCTTGGAATATCAATGCAAAAGGCCATTGCTATCAGTTTAGCTACAATTGTTTTAGTTAGTTTTATTACTAGTATCTATAATATTAAAAATCATTTAGTCAATATTAAATTAGCTTTGATTTTAGAAATATCAACTGCTCTTTGCGCTATTATAGCTAGTAAAATTGCTATTGGCATAAATTCAAATATTCTAAAAGGGATTTTTGGAATTTTTCTTTTTTTTGTTTCTTTTTTAATATTAAAGCCAATCCATTTTAGAACAAAAAAAATTGACGGAAAAATGTCTTATTCTTATTTTGATCCAGATTTTAAAAAGGTGATATATTATAAAGTAAGACATTTAAAAATTGCTATTTTAGCTTCATCTTTGGCTGGAATAGCTTCTGGAACATTAGGAATCGGGGGTGGGGTTTTAAAAGTGCCAATTCTGAATGAAATTTGTCAAATCCCAATGAGAGTATCAACGGCGACCAGTAATTTAATGGTTGGAATCACTGCTTTTTCGGCCGGATTTGTTTATTTTAATTATGGGTATCTGGATATGAAATTTCTTCAGTGGGTTATTTTAGGAACTATTATTGGCTCAGTGATAGGTATTTATATTAAAAGGCATTTAGATAATTATTCAATTAAGGAAATTTTTTCTGTTATTATGTTGATAGTCGGCATAATAATGATTATTAAATCATTATCTCTCTTTAGTATCTTTGGACAAGCTAAACTATTGAAAATTTGACAAGTTTTTTAAAATGTGTTTTTATTATAATAACTTTTAAACAAGTCTGTTATACAAATTATAAGAGATAACAGAGTGCTTAACCATGAGCATGTTAAAAAACATTTAATATTAACTTAAAAAAAATAAACTCGTCTTTTTAATGGGGGCGAGTAATTTTTGTATTTTTATAGATTTTTCATAATTTTATTATCATTAAAAATATTTATTTATGTCTAAACAAAAAACCAAGAAGCGAATTTTGTTTGTATATGAAAATAAGAACGATGATATTGGAGATAAAAAATATATAGCAGTTACCAAAAATAAAGGAGATGCTATGCCTTTACCAGATTTAGTAGGCATACAAAAAAAATCTTACAATTGGTTTTTGAAAGAAGGAATAAAAGATATTTTTGATGAGATTTCACCTATTAAGAGCTCAGGAGGACAAAAAATAGAACTTTTTTTTAAGGATTATTATTTTGATGATCCTAAGTTTGATGAAAGAACTAGTAAAAAGAAAAATGTTAATTATGAAAGTCCTATGAGAGTAAATATTGAACTAAAAAGAAATGGAAAAAAAATTAATAGGCAGGAAGTTTATTTAGGAGATATTCCATTAATGACGAAAAATGGAACTTTTATTATTAATGGAATTGAAAGAGTAGTTGTTTCGCAATTAATAAGAAGCGCTGGGGTTTTCTTTTTTTCTGAAAATATTCGCGGGAAAAATTATTATGGAGCTAAGGTTATTCCAAACAGAGGAGCTTGGCTTGAAATAGAAACAGATATAAACAATGTTATTTGGGTTAAAATTGATAGAAAAAGAAAAATTGCGATAACTTCTCTTTTGCGAGCTTTTGGATATAGTACCGATGAAGAAATCAAAAGAATATTTCAAGGTGTCGAAACTCATCCTGACTTTAATTATACTGAGTCAACTCTTAAAAAAGACATTACAAAAACCGAAGAAGAAGGGTTAATGGAGGTTTATAAAAGAATAAGGCCAGGTGATTTGGCCGGGATTGATAATATTCGTTTTTTAATTAATGCAATGTTTTTTAGATTTGATAGATATGATTTTGGAAAAGTCGGGCGTTATAAGATAAATCGTCGTTTTAATGAGAATCTTGAAAATACAAGAGAAAATAGAGTTTTTAGAAAACAAGATTTAATTAATGTTATTAAAGAAATTATTAAATTAAATATCTCTCAAAAAGAAGCGGACGATATTGATCATTTAGGAAATCGTCGAGTAAGAACCGTTGGAGAACTAATTCAAAATAGATTTCGTATTGGTATGGCAAGAATGGAAAGAATTATTAGAGACAGAATGAGCACTATTGACGAAAGTATTATTACGCCTGCTAGACTTATTAACTCAAGGCCACTATTTTCAGCTATAAAGGAATTTTTTATGTCTTCTCAGCTTTGTCAATTTATGGATCAGACAAATCCCTTAGCCGAGTTAGAACATAAGAGAAGATTATCAGCCATGGGTCCAGGCGGTTTAACAAGAGAGAGAGCTGGGTTTGAGGTAAGAGATGTTCATAGAACCCATTATGGAAAAATTTGTCCAATATCAACTCCTGAAGGACCAAACATTGGATTAGTTGGACATTTGGCGAGTTATGCTAATATTAATGAATATGGTTTTTTAGAAGCTCCTTTTAGAAAAGTTTTAAACAAAGTAGAAAATAAAGCGGAATTTACTGTTGGAAAAGTATCTTTACAAGATATAAAAATAAAAAGAAAAATGATTGTTAAGAAAGGAGAAAAAATAAATTCCATAAAAGCAAAAGAATTGGAAAAAGATAAAAGTTTAACAATGATTCCAATTAAAAGTGTTGTTACGGACGACATTGTTTATTTAGATGCTTTTCAAGAGGAAAAAAGCATTATTACAACTTCAACACCTAGAGTCAATGAAGAAGGGCATTTTTTGGATAAAATAGTTGAAGTTAGAAAATATGGCAATCCAGATATTGAAGATGTTTCTAATGTTGATTTTATGGATGTTTCTCCAAAAGAAATTATCTCTATTGCAACAGCGATGATTCCTTTTTTAGAGCATGATGATGCTGTGCGCGCTTCAATGGGGACAAATATGCAAAGACAAGCTGTCCCTCTTATTAACCCAGAAGCGCCTTTGGTCGGGACAGGAGTAGAAGAGAGAGCGGCGCTTGATTCTGGGCATGTATTGAGAGCAGAATATGATGGAAAGGTAGTCAGTGTTTCAGCAAGTAAAATTGAAATACTAAATAACGATAAAAAAACAAAAATTTATGATTTATTAAAATTTGTAAGATCAAATCAATCAACCTGTATAAATCAGCATCCCATAGTTGAAATTGGAGATAATATTAAGAAGGGACAAGCCATTACAGATGGTCAATCTATAAGCGGGAAAGAATTGTCTTTAGGGAGAAATACTTTAGTGGCTTTTATGTCTTGGGAGGGATATAACTATGAAGATGCTGTGATTATTTCGCAGAGATTAGTAAAGGATGATTTTTATAGTTCAATTCATATTAATGATTATACTATTGATGTTAGAGATACTAAATTAGGACCGGAGATAATAACAAGGGATATTCCTAATATTGGAGAAGAAAGATTAAAGAATTTGGATGAAAATGGGATCGTCAGAATTGGCGCTGATGTCAAATCAGGAAATATTTTGGTTGGCAAAATTACCCCAAAAGGGGAAACAGAACTTTCCAGCGAGGAAAAATTATTAAGAGCGATTTTTGGAGAAAAATCAAAAGATGTTCGCGACAGTTCACTTATTCTTGAGCATGGAGAACATGGGAAAGTAGTTAATGTTCAAGTCTTTTCCCGTGAAGAAGGCGATAAACTTTCTCCTGGAGTGATTAAAACTATTCAAATTTCAGTGGCTAATTTAAGAAAAATCCAAGTAGGAGATAAAATGTCTGGAAGGCATGGGAATAAAGGGGTTATCTCAAATGTTGTGCCGATAGAAAATATGCCTTGTTTATCCGATGGGACGCCAATTGACATTATACTATCTCCATTAGGAGTTATTTCTCGTATGAATTTAGGACAACTTTTAGAAACACATTTAGGTTTAGCAGCTCATGCCGGAAAATATAAAGTTATGACTCCTCCCTTGGCTGGGATTCCTGAAGGAATTATTCGTGAAGAACTAAAGAAATATGGGTATCCAGAAAATGGAAAATTAACTCTTTATGATGGAAGGACAGGAGAGCCTTTTGATGAAAAAATAGTCGTTGGTTACGCTTATATGTTAAAGTTAAATCATATGGTTGAGGATAAAATTCATCAACGATCAATTGGCCCTTATTCTCTTATCACCCAACAACCCTTAGGCGGGAAAGCTCAATTTGGAGGACAAAGATTTGGAGAAATGGAAGTTTGGGCGTTAGAAGGATATGGAGCCGCACATGTTTTGCAAGAAATGTTAACTATTAAATCAGACGATGTTTCAGGAAGATCAAAGGCCTATGAGTCAATTATTAAGGGAGAAGATATAAGAGAGGTGAATATTCCCGAATCGTTTAATGTCCTAACTAGAGAACTTAAGGGATTATGTTTAAATATTGAGTTGCTTGATAAACATGAAAGAGTGATAAAAGCAAAAGAATATATAGAAACTAAAAATATTATAGATAATTTGAATTTTAAAAAATAAGAAAACGAAAAAAATAAATAAAAGTAAAGTATTGTGTTTAAAATTGTGTTTAAAATTTATTTTTGTGAAAAGTAATTTAAAATAATTTTATTGTTAAACAAGATGAATAAAATCAATTTTTAATTATCTTGAATTACGAAATATCATTATAAGCTTCGCCTCTGCCAGCTGGCGAAAGATGAGTGAATCAATCTTATGAATATTATTGCCAATTTTTGGGATTGCCTGCCGGCAGGTATTTTGTTTTGCTTTATTCTTCGTAATGACGTGAGATTTAGGTATTTCCTAATTCACAGTAATTATATTTATTTTAATTTAATATGAGATTTTATTTATAATAATATAATATCCAAAATTATAAAGTTTGTTTTAAACTAATATAATTTTATAATATTTTATAATATTTATTTTGCATTTTGCATTTTTAACTTTGAATTTTTTATATGCCAAATTTAATAAAGACAACAGATTTTGAGGCCATAAGACTTAGATTAGCTTCTCCCGAGGTAATTCATAACTGGTCTCATGGAGAGGTTATAAGGCCTGAAACAATTAATTATAGAACGCAAAAGCCAGAAAAGGATGGGCTTTTTTGTGAGAGAATTTTTGGCCCTTCTAAAGATTGGGAGTGTTATTGTGGAAAATATAAGAAAATTAGATATAAAGGGATCGTTTGCGATAAATGCGGTGTAGAAGTTACAAGATCTATAGTTCGGAGAGAAAGAATGGGCCATATTGATTTAGCTGTTCCGGTGAGCCATATTTGGTTTTTAAGAAGCGTTCCTTCGAGAATTGGAATGTTGCTAGGTCTTTCTTTATCTGTTTTAGAGAAGATTATATATTTTGCGAATTTTATTGTGATTAATGTTGATCAAAAATTAAAAGAGGATGTTTTAGAAGAAATGAAAGAAGAATTTAAGGAAAAAAAGAAAAAAATTATTAAAAAAAGTCAATCTGAAATTCAAAGAATAAAATCTGATAAGAAAAAAGATGATAAAGAAAAAGAAAAACAACTTAGGGAAGTAGAGGAACAAAAAAGCCAAGAAATGGAAAAATTAGAAGAGATTTTTATTGTTTCTGAAAAAGAATTGAAAGATTTGAAAAAAATGAAGATTTTAACAGAAATGCAATATCAGAATCTTTCTTTAAAATATGGTCATATTTTTGAAGCTGAAATTGGAGCGGAAGCTATAAAAAAATTGTTAACAGAAATAGATTTAGATAAGAATATAGATAAGATAAATTTAACTATAAAAAATTTAAAAGGAATTAAGAAGGAAAAAATGGTGAGAAAGGCAAAAACATTAAGAAATTTGAGAAATAATAAAGTTCGTCCTGAGTGGATGATTCTAACTGCGATTCCTGTTATCCCGCCGGATCTTCGCCCCATGGTTGCTTTAGATGGCGGACGTTTTGCGACTTCTGATTTAAATGATTTGTACCGCCGTATTATCAATCGTAATAATCGTTTAAAACAATTGATTAAGTTAAATGCCCCGGAAGTTATTTGTAGAAACGAGAAAAGAATGTTGCAGGAAGCGGTTGATGCTTTAATTGATAATAACGCTAGACATGGTAAAACAGTGACGGCTTCAACTGGGCAGAAAAGAATGTTGAAATCAATAGCGGATATTTTAAAAGGAAAGCAAGGTAGATTCAGACAAAATCTTTTAGGGAAAAGGGTTGATTACTCAGCTAGAAGCGTTATTATTGTTGGGCCTAATTTAAAATTAAATCAATGCGGTTTGCCGAAAGAAATGGCTTTAGAATTATTTAAACCATTTGTAATTAGCAAGCTTATTAAAGCTGAGATTGTTCATAATGTGAAAAGCGCTCTTCGTTTTATAAATGAAGAAAGAGTTGAAATTTGGGATATTTTAGAAAATATTATTTCTGGAGCTTATGTTCTTTTGAATCGGGCTCCTACTTTGCATCGTTTAGGTATTCAAGCCTTTAAACCGATTTTAATTGAAGGGAAAGCGATACAAATTCATCCAATGGTTTGTAGCGCTTTTAATGCTGATTTTGACGGAGACCAGATGGCTGTTCATTTGCCTTTAACTAAAAATGCCCAAGAAGAAGCGAAAAATTTAATGCAATCAAGTAAAAACTTGTTAAAACCAGCGACCGGCGACCCTGTTGTATCTCCTAACCAAGATATTGCTTGGGGATGTTATTATTTAACTTCTGTTAAAAATAAAAATATAGATCAAAAGAAACTTAAAACATTTATTAGTCCCGAACAAGCTATTTTAGTTTATAAGATGGGCAAAATTGGTTTAAGAGATTTAATTAAAGTAAAGGTAGATGATTCCATAGGTAAAAATAAAAAATCAGTTCTTACAACTACAGTCGGGAAAATTATTTTTAATAAAACATTGCCTAAAGGCATGGATTACCAAGATAATAAAATAGACACAGTGGTTATAAGAAAATTAGTAAGATCAATTTTTAGCATTTATGGTCGAGAAAGAACTGTGCAGTTTGTTGATGATGTTAAAGCTTTAGGATTTAAATATATTACTCGCTCAGGACTTTCTTGGGGGATTGGAGATTTGCCAGAAATAAAAGAAAAAAATAATATCTTAGATGAAGCTGAAAAAAAAGTTGAGGAAGTTAAAAAACAATATTTTGCAGGACTTTTAACTGAGACAGAAAGACATAGTAAAATAATTGAAATTTGGACTATTACAAAAGAAAAAATTGTGTCTTTAGCGAAGAAAATTTTGGATAAAAATGGATCAATTTATTCTATTATCGATTCTAAGGCGAAAGGTCATTGGGGGCAATTGACTCAAGTAATTGGGATGAAGGGGTTAGTGAGCAGTCCTTCAGGGGATATTATAGAGTTACCTGTTAAAGGAAATTTTAAAACTGGATTTGGCGTGTTAGAATTTTTTATTTCAACTCATGGATCGAGGAAAGGACTTTCCGACACTGCTTTAAGAACGGCTAATGCCGGATATTTAACGCGACGTTTAGTTGATGTTGCTCAGGATATTTTTATTACTGAAGATGATTGCGGGGACACTCGCGGGATTGAAATAACAAAAGAAAATAGTGAAAAGATAGGGAGCACTATTGCGGATAGAGTAGTTGGCAGGGTTTCTTTAGAAGATATTATAGATAAAAAAACCAAAGAAAAAGTTGTTAAAAAAGGACAAATTATAACAGAAATAGAAAAAGAAAAAATAAGAAAATTAGACTTAGATAAGATAAAAATTCGTTCAGTTATATCTTGCAAGTCATCAAAAGGTATTTGTAAAAAATGTTATGGTTGGGATTTAGGGTTTGATAAATTAGTCAAGAAAGGAGCAACGGTCGGAATTGTCGCTGCGCAATCAATTGGCGAACCAGGCACTCAGCTTACAATGAGAACATTCCATACAGGTGGAGTCGCCGGCACTGATATTACCCAAGGATTGCCAAGAGTTGAAGAAATATTTGAAGTTAGGATTCCAAGAAACAAAGGAATTTTAGCTGATGAAGACGGAGTTGTAAAGATTGAACAACAACAACGAACCATAAAAGATGCTACTGGGAAGGTTGTTTTAGAAAATGTTCATGGACAGAAAACAATCAAATTAGAATTCAAATCAATAGATACAGATAAATATTTGTTTAAAACAGCTAAAGAAAGAAAAGAAAAGATTGATGTAAAAATTGATATTAAAGTTAAAAATAAACAGAATATTTTTGCGGGTGATGTTTTATTTACAAAAAATAATAAGATAAAAGTTAAAAGTAAAAACGATGGAAAGGTTCAAATTTTTTCAGATCAGATAACGGTTTCTTATGAAGTTAATAAAGTTAATGAGTTTTTGGTTTCAAAGGGAGTTGATATTTGGGTTAAAAACAATGAAGTTGTAAAAAGAGGGCAACAGTTAACAGAAGGTAGCTTAGATTTGCAACAGCTTTTTAAATTAAGAGGTAAGTTTGCTGTCCAAAAATATATTATTGATGAAATTCAATATCTTTACTCATCACAAGGACAACCCTTAAATGATAAACATATAGAGATTATTGCGCGTCAAATGTTTTCTAAAGTATTTATTAAAGCTGATGGTGATACTAATTTTTTGCCAGGAGCAGTTATTGATTTGGTAGAATTTAATAGAGAAAATAAAAAAATAGAGAAAGCCGGAGGGGTAAAAGCAAAAGGGAAGGAGTTATTATTAGGTATAACAAAGGTTTCTCTTTCTACTAAAAGCTTTCTATCAGCCGCCTCCTTTCAGGAAACTTCAAAAGTTTTAATTGACGCTTCTTTAAGCGGAAGAGTGGATACTTTGGATGGTTTAAAAGAGAACGTAATTATTGGACGTTTGATTCCAGCTGGCACTGGCTTCAAAGGATAGATAATTTAAATTTGTTTAATTTATTTTATAAATTTCAGCTTCATCATCTTGATAAGTTAAAATAAAATGATTATTTTTTATCAGATTATTTTTTAGTAAAGAATGTTTTTTGTCAAGAAGAACAAGATTGGCTTTAAAATCATATTTTATTTTTTTATATAAATTATAGCTATCTTGCCCTGTTGTGATTTGCGTATATTCATTATAAAGCTGTTTGTTATATTTATACATAAAGGTCGGATCTAATCCTACTATATAATAATTATAATTATTATAATAAAACAAAGGAGGAAAGTCATCCCAGTCAGTTTGAAAAATGATTTCTTTAGCAGAAGAATTGTTTTTTAAATATTTTGCGGAATTTTTATAAAGCGTTAAATTTGAGCCAACAGAAAGGTCCTGTTTTGTCCTCTTAACTTCCTTAAAACTTATAACGCTAAAAAAAGAAATCAAAAAAATAGCTAAGCAATAAAAAGCTATTTTTTTATTTTTATAAAATTTGTGAAATAAAAAATAGATATCATGAACAAAATTGTCTTTTAAAGAAAAAGTGATTATAAAAGCAGAAGAAACAATCAAAAAAGGAATTAAATATTCAACATATCTTCTTGATTTTAAAGTGAGCGCTAGAAAAAAGAAACTTAATATTAAAAGTGATATGCTTTTCGCGTTTTGTTTTTTTATTGAAATTAAAAATAAAAAAAGAGCAATTAAAAAAATAAAGAAAACAATTAAAGAGCTTTGCAATAATTCTAAAGGAGGATAAGGATACCATTCTCCCCCAACATTTATTTTATCTTGATAGTTGATAATGCCAATTTGAATAATTTGTTGGTAATAAAAATAAAGATTTTTATAAAAATAAGGATTTAAAACAAGACCTAAGGTTACTCCTGACAAGCAAACAGA
>JAACEG010000014.1 GCA_011682665.1 Lysobacteraceae bacterium | reverse complement strand
TATATAAAGAAATTTTGAAAAATAATGAAAAAATTGATTTAAAATTTGCTAAAAAAAGTAAAAAACTTCCAGTTGTTTTGAATAGAAATGAAATAAAAAACATTTTGACAAATATTTCTAACCAAAAATACAAAATAGCTGTCTCTTTAGCTTATGCTGGGGGATTACGAATCAGTGAAATTCAAAACCTGAAAGTAAAAGATATAGATTTAGAGGAATTAATAATTCATCTTAAAAATGCTAAAGGTAAAAAAGATAGAATAACTATTTTTCCAAAAAAGTTAAAGAATGATTTTCAAAATTTAATAACCAATAAAAAGCCCAGTGATTCTGTTTTTGCGTCTAATCGTGGTGGAAATTTAACAAGTCGCTCATTTCAGATTGTTTTTAAAGGTGCTTTACAAAAATCTGACATCAAGAAAGATGCTACTTTTCATTCATTAAGACACAGTTTTGCCACTCATCTTTTGGAAAACGGAGTAGATGTTCATTATGTACAAAAATTGCTAGGTCATGCCCTAGGTCATGCCAATATTCGCACTACACAAATTTACACAAAAGTGGCTAATCCAAGCATAAAAAATATTAAAAGTCCGCTAGATTAAAAATTTATAGTCAAAAAGCAACTTAAATTGTTAAAATAAATTTGAAAGATATTAAAAGTCTATTATAATAAATTTATAAATGTTTCACATGAAACATTGTTTAATATATTTAATTCCAAATAACAAATATCCAATAATAATATGAAAATACCAAAATATGTGCAAAATACAATAAAAAGTATAGAAAAAGCCGGGTTTGAGGCCTATATTGTTGGCGGATGCGTGCGTGATTTATTAATGGAAAAAACTCCAAAAGATTGGGATATTACTACAAATGCGATTCCAAAAGAAATTTTAAAAATTTTTCCAGATAGTGTTTATGAGAATAAATTTGGAACAGTGGGCGTAAAAATTAAAGAAAAAGACAAAATCATTGATATTATAGAAATAACAACCTATAGAATCGAGTCAAAATATAGCGATAAAAGACGTCCTGACAAAGTAAGATTCACTAATAGTCTAGAAAAGGACCTTTCAAGACGCGATTTTACAATAAATACAATGGCATTGCGAGTCAAAAGTTCTCACAATAAGCAGGACAGACGAAAGTCTGTAAAATCAAAAATCTATAAAATCAAAAGCTATGACGTTATTGACATTTTTAATGGACAAAAAGACTTTGAAAATAGCATAATTGACCCGTTTAACGGAAAAAAAGACTTAAAAAATAAAATAATCCGAGCAGTTAGCAAACCAGATGAACGTTTTTCAGAAGATGCGCTAAGGATGATGAGAGCAGTTCGTTTTGCTGTCGTTTTAAACTTTGAAATAGAGCCAAAAACATTTAAAGCTATTCAAAAAAATGCTTATTTAATCAAAAAAATTGCCAATGAACGGATAAGAGATGAATTTATTGGCATTTTAAAATCAGATCATCCTGATTTAGGCATAACTTTGCTAAAAAATTTAGGGATTTTACATTATATTATTCCTGAATTAGAGCTTGGGGTGGGAATGAAGCAGAATAAACACCATATTTATACAATTTTTAAACATCTTATTTTATCGCTAAAATATTGCCCAAGTAATGATTATCGCGTTAGATTAGCAGCTTTGTTCCATGATATTGCTAAGCCACAAACAAAAAAAGGGTCTGGAAAAGGCGCGACTTTCTATAATCATGATATAGTCGGGGCTAAAATTAGCGCAAAAATAATGAAAAGGTTGGCATTTTCTAATGAAGATATTGAAAAAGTAACAAATTTAATTAAAAATCATATGTTTTACTACAATGTTGATGAAGTTTCAGAAGCAGGAGTAAGACGATTAGTTAAAAAAGTTGGTTTAGAAAATATGAAGGATTTAATGGATTTACGTATTGCCGACCGTTTAGGATCAGGCGTTCCAAAGGCAAAACCCTATAAATTAAGACATTTAGAATATTTGATTGATAAAGTTAGCAAAGATCCAATTTCTGTAAAAATGCTTAAAATTAACGGAAATGACTTAATAAAAAAACTAAAAATAGAACCAGGACCAAAAATTGGAACTATTTTAGACTGTTTATTAGCGGAAATTATTGAAAATCCTAAAAATAATATTAAAAAATATCTTGAAAAAAGAGCTAAAGTACTTAATCAATTAGAACTAAAACAATTGAGAAAAAAAGCGAAATTAAAAATAGAAGAAAGAAAAGAAGAGGAAAATAAAGAAATCAAGCAAAAACATTGGGTAAAATAAATGTTTCACGTGAAACATAAAAAAACCTAACATTATATGATAAATTCGCGGGCTTTTTAAGATAAAATTGAAGAAGAAGAAGAAGAAGAAGAAGAAGATCAAATAAAAAATTAAAAGACAAAGCTGTAAATAGGCTTTGTCTTTATTTATTTTAATTTATGAGCTTTCAATAGCCCCAAATTTCCCTACAGCCACATCAGCTTTATCGCCTAATTTTTCGCGAAGTTGATTTAAAATACTGACTATATGGCTAATTTTAACCCCCTCTTTTTTAAGAGAAAGTTGAAGCAATTTAAAATAATCAAAATTATCATCAATAAATAAATTATTTGTCTTATTATATTGATTAACAATTTGGTTATCTTTAGCTAAATCTTTAAACCATTTTGACCCAACTAGAGGAATAGCTAAAGAAACTAATACCATTCTAATATTTTTGTGTTTATTCACCATCTCAAGTACCTTATTTGCTGTTTTAATGGCAGTTCGGACTGTTTCTCCTGGTAATCCGAACATTATTGGGAGGCAAACACTGATATTCATATTATCTAATATATAGATAACTTTACTAATTTCTTCAATGGAAATAGATAAACGATTTGCAATTTTAATAATTGCGCTAGAACTCGTTTCAAATCCAAGAAAAACTTCATAAATACCCAATTTTGCCATTATTTCAGCAACTTTTTGGTTTATTTTAGCCGGATTTGCATAACATCTTAATTTAAAATTATCAGAAGATGTCCGTAAATCTGCAAGCGACTTTAAATATGCTAAGTTGCTAAAGTCGTCTCCTGTTTCAAATAAATGCTTAAAACCACACCATTCTAAGTGCTTAAGCTGATTATAGGCTTTTTGGGGCGCGGTTTCCCTGTATTTTCCATAGGCAGTGCAATATATACAGGGACCTTTTCCCTGGCATTTTTGGCAACCACGTGTCATTGAAACTCCAAGAGGAGCTGTTTTAGCTGGATTATAATTAGCAATATAATAATCCCGCAATAACGCAGAATCCACTATATCTTGAAAATCCCAAAGCCCTATTTCATTTAAATCTACCTTCTTTTGGTAGGTAAATTTTACATTGCCATTCGCATCTCTATACCATAAATTTGGTATACTGGAAAAACTATGGTTTTCCTGAACTCTCCACAAAACATCCTCTCCATCTCCTGATACTATTAAATCAATATAAGGATGATTTTTAAGGATTCGCGGCGCTAAAAATTTTGCGTTTACCCCGCCTATAATAGTTATAAGCTTTGGATTAATCCTTTTAGCGCGTTTTGCGATTTGCATTGCTGATTTATGGCATGAAAACCAATCAGTTAAGCCAAGAATATCACTATCAGCGCATTTTTTAACAAATTCGTCAGACATATCCGCTTGAGGCGGATAAATTAGTTCAAACCTTAAATTTTGATTTCGACGATATTGAGTTTCTGAGGCCAAAATCGCCGCCCAAGTAGGAGGCGGGGTCAAAGAAAAAGTATTTTGAATTGCGCTATATTCATTGCTCTCTGGTGGCTGTATTAATACAGTTTTCGGACTAAATGCCCCAAACCACCTTTCTTTCCATTGCATTTTATAATCTCCTTTTTATAACTTTTACTATTTTATACATAGCTATTTTTATTTTTTCTATATCTTCAACAAGAGTTACTCTGATAAAGTCATTATTTTGGGAAAAAGCTGTAGAAGGGGCCACTGCTACTCCTTGTTTTAATAATTGCTCTGAAACAATCTCGCAATTATCTACCTTTATATACAAAAACGGATAAGCTTTTGGTTTTATATATTCTATATTTGATTCTTGCAAAATCTTTTCAGCGATAATAAGCCTTTCTTTATAAACCAATTTTACTTTCTTAACAATCTCTTTCTCATATTTTATGGCTTGACAGGCTCCCTTTTGGATACATATTGGCAAGCATTGTATGGAATTATAAATATAATCTTTCATTTTAGCTATTAAATCTAAATCTTTTGAGATTATATAGCCCAATCTATAGCCTGGCATTGAAAATGCTTTAGAAAAACTACCTATAATAATATGCTTTTTGGACAAAATACAATTTTGCATTTTGCAAAAAGCTAAACTCTCATAGGCTCTATCTTCAATTAAAAAACAATTATTCCTTTTGTTACAGCCTTCTTTTAGAATCTTTTTTATTGATTTATAAGATAATATTCTGCTAGTAGGATTATTCGGATTACTAATCAAAACATAATCTACTGACTGATTTACTTTATTTATTAATTTTTTGACAAATTGCTGGCCAGTCTCATCGGACGACCATTTAACCCTAACTATATTTGATAAATTTATGGGCAAATCATATGCCCATTCTGGATCAGGAACAATAATTCGCTTTTTTGGGTTAATTATAATTAATCCAAAGAGTAAATGACGAGATCCACAGCCAATAAGCACATTTTTTATACCTACGCCATATTTTATAGCAATCAATTCTCTTAAATTTTGCGTCCCCCTTGTATCGCAATAATGAAATTGATCCACATATTCTTTAATTCTTTTAATAATCCTATTGTCAGGTGGAATATCAGGATCAGCAGTATATAATTTAATTATTCCTTCCTCTGTCTTTGTTAATTCTATTTCTTGAATTTTCGTAATAATATCTTGCAATTTCATAATTTTTTCTCCTTTCTCATCACCATCCCCTAACTAAAGTCGCTCCGAAAGCGAATGTGTCACCAGCCCCTATTTATTTTTTTGTTAATGTGCAGTTATCCTTCTATAATTTCCTTATAATAATATAATGAATAATTATTATAATTATATTAAAAAATGTCAAATGAAATGGATATCTATATAAAAATTATTTTAAACTTGACTTTATTTAAGCTATAAAGTATTATATAAATGACGACCAAAATTATCGACAAAAACTAAAACTATGAAAAATATTGAAGACAAATTAAAAAATCTGGGAATTTCCAGAAAAGAGGCGAAAATCTATATCGCGGCTCTAAAAATCAAAAAAGTCACTGTGGCTCAAATTGCCGTTGCCACGGAAATCAAAAGAACCACAGTATATCATTGCTTAGACAGCTTGATTGAAAAAGGTTTAATCAGTAAAATCACGAAAGACGATAAAAAATATTATTTTGCCGAAAATCCTAAAGCCAGCCTTAATAATTTACTGCGAGAGCAAAAAGATATTATCGCCGACGTTCTTCCGAAACTTAAAAATATTTTCGGGCAGGATGGTTTTCAGCCGGAAATTAGGATTTACCGCCATAAGAGAGGGATAAAAAAGGTATTTGAAAATATTTTAACCTGCCAAGAAAAAATAGACCGCTATTATATTTCAGACTTTAATGTGGAAGATTTGCTGGGAGAAAAATTTGTGGACGAGTTTGTAAAAAAGAGAATTAAGGCTGGCATTAAAAGTTTGTCATTGCGTTCATTCAAATACAAACCACGGCGGGAAAAAGGAATTTTACACATAAAACAGCTCCGAGAAGCGCGCTTTATGCCAGGGGAAGTAAATATTAAGCCATATATATGCATTTATGACAATAAGGTAGCAGTTATTTCCTCTAAAGAAGAACATCTGGGATTTATTATTGAATCAAAAGATTTTTCCGACGCCCAAAAAGCTATTTTTGACATAATATGGAATAATACAGCGATTTAGCGTCATCAAGATAAAATAAGTAGGAGCTGGCGACGAGAGCGTTTTCGTAACGACCCCAGTTAGCCAGCCGGCAACGGGGTAAAAATTTTTAGATTTTAAGACAAATTAAAATAAGCAATAAAAAAAGAAAGATTAAAAAAATAGAAGAATATAAGCTTCTAATGTTAGAAAACCTTATAAAAAACATAGTAAAATCAGCCCAAAAATGGATTTTAAATAAAAGGATGCGAATTTAAGAACATTCCTATAAAAAAATAGCAAAAAGGTTGAAAAAACGCCTAAAAAACATAAAAAAATAAAAATAAAAAGGCTATACAACATTACAAAAAGCCGAATATTATCTAAATTTCAAGCTTTTTTGCTTTATTTTTAAAAAATAATACTGAAAATAAGGTTTCACGTGAAACCTTATTTGCGCAAAAATAAAAATTACTGACCTTATTTAGGAGCTGGTGACGAGAGCGCTTTCGTCACGAAATTTTTAGATTTTGAGACAAATTTTTTAAATAATTTTTTTAGCCTACCCTGAGGTAAGGTAAAAAAATTTGAAGAAAATTTGACCAAAAAATGAAAATTGCAGTAGAAACGGCTCTCATCACCAGCCCCTATTTAAACAAAGGAGGTAAAAAATAATGACAAATAAAGTAAAAATAGAGCTAAATCTAAATGAAATAAAAGAATTAGAAAGAACATTACATAATGAATTAAGTGATCCTCTTGTTGAAACAAATATTGCTCTTATTAAATCTGTTCTTTTAAAGCTTAAAAATACTATAAAAAATAATCCATTTTTTATATAAAATGCAAAAAAGGATATTGTCTATAAAACGACTATATCCTTTTTTATAAATTTGATTTTTTCGTTTTTAAAAATGACAGAGGGGTTAAGGGTTCACCCTGTTAAATAGCAAAGCTAAGCCAAAGGCTTATTTAACAGGGTAAATTTCATTTTTTCAAAACACATTAATTTACCCACGAACTGTCATAAGAATATCTAAGTTTTTTAATCTTTTTATTAATTCCTTTAATCAGCAATCCATAAATAAAAAGTTTTATTGCGTTAGGTCTATTTTTATATTTTGAAGTGCTGTAATAATCCATAGGTTCATTATAAACTCCGTGATCAGTAGTCACAGCATCCATTTGCATGAATTTTTCATTATTAAAATCCAATTTAATGCTTGATTTATTTTTTGATGCGATAGAATACCCTGTATCCCAACTTTTTTCCTTTAGCTTTTCCTTTGCGGCTTCATAAAAATATTTGTCATTAATATAAGAATCAATGCTTATCCATTTTTCGTCAATTTTAATTTCAATCCAGCTGTGAGATAATTCTTTTGGCATTAGCCAAAAAGCGATTCCTGAAAAAAGTCCTTTTTGAATGTCCTTCTTAATCAAAGAAAAATGAATTCTTGCCGGAATTCCTATGGATTTACATAATGCTAAAAATAAAGTTGTTTTCGTATTGCATTGCCCAAAACCATATTGGATAGTCTGAGACGCTTTAACAAAATCTCCTTCTTTTGGAAATGCAAATTTAATATCATCTCTGACATAATGAAAAATAACATTTATTTTGTCAAAAACAGAATTAGCATTTTTCGTTAATTCTTCAGATTTGTTTTTGACAATTGGATTGTCATAATCAGCTAAATTTATAGACATATTACTTCCTCATATTAAAACTTTATAAATAAATTTTTCGGAGAGATAGCGGAGAAAACTCCCTCCCTGTCTGCCGGCAGGCAGATTTCCCCTTTATAAATAATTAAAAAACAAATTTATTCTTTATTCTAAAAACTTATCAAAATATCCTTATTTATAAAAAAATATATTTTGAATTGCGTATAATGTTTAATATATGAGAAGTTTCGCTGACTTCCTTGTTATTTTATTATAAAGGAGGCGAAATTTGGGTGAAAAAAAATGCTTTCACTGAAAATTATTAACGCACTTTTTTCAAACCTCATATACTTTGTTATCTGAAGTTTAATTTTTTATTCGTAGTCTAGCAATTGGAAAATATCAATAGGCACCTCCTCGTATGGATGTGCTTTCTTTATCGCCTCAATAATATCTTTAATTTTATCTTGTTCACAAACAAACTCAATTTTCACCTCGGCAACTTTCTCAATCCTTCCTTGTTTGCCAATTGTAGGATTAGAGCCCTCCATTGGCAAAAAATATCCATGCCCCTCACTCAAAAAAGCACAATAAGTATAGTTACCAATTATACCCCACCAGCTTTTCCAATTGATAGACGGACATCATCCGCTGACTCTCTTGGACAGTATGTTTGTATTTTTACAATCTTGCTTGGCTTCATAGAAAAAATTAAATTTCACATAAGTTATTATATAAACTATTTTCGGATAATATACAAAATTCTGCGTATTATACGAAATATAATGTAATATTATGCAAATTTTTTAAACCTCATATTCTGTATTATGCGATATTTGCAAAAAATTTTTAATACGTACTAACTGCTAAAATGGATAATCAAAATCTAATTTATCTGTAGGTATCCAAAACTCACCAGTATTATCTTTAATCAATGTTCTGCTCCCATCAATTTTTACTACTTCTACCTGGGCCAAGGGATATAAATCATTATGGGCATATCCTTCTATCTGGATCTACATACTCCTGTTCAGATGTTGAAATAACCGTATTCGCCCATGCATATTTTTTCTCTCCTTCTTTATTTTCTTTATTAAGAATATTTTCTGGATAATGTTTTTTAGATTCCCTTATATTTTTAGATTAAATAATTAAAAATTTTGCAAATTTCGTCTCAACTGGTTTTTATACAAACTATTTTCGAATAATATACAGGATTCTGTATATTTATATAAAATATAATATAATTTTTATTATCACCACAAAAAATAAAACAACCTTTTTAAAATCACAAATCCTAAATAAATTCCAATGACCAAAATAACAAATTTAAATAGGAGCTGGTGACGAGAGCGTTTTCATAACGATCCCAGTTAGCCAGCCGGCAACGGGGTAAAAATTTTTAGATTTCTGCCTCGCCGGCAGGCAAGTTGAGACAAATTTTTTAAATATTTTTTTTCGCCTACCCTAAGGTAAGGTAAAAAAATTTGAAGAAAATTTGACCAAAAGATGAAAATTGCAGTAGAAAAGGCTCTCGTCACCAGTCTCTAAATAGTTTGAAAATTGAAAATTAAATCATTGATTGAAAATTGAAAATTGATAATTGTAAATTTTATGGATGTCCTGCTTTTTTTATTTTATTACTAAATTGATTAGATAGTACAAACAGTGTATCTAAAAAATAGCTTATAGTCTTATTGGCATTATGATATAGATATAATCATCTTTATCTATTGATTTTAATAAACAAGGAACATCCTTGTTAATAATTTCTAAGACAGCTATATCTCCGTTAATATTTTGCAAACCTTCTAATAAATAACGATAATTAAGTACTATACTATTATCCTCTCCTTCTATTTTCGCCTGTAATTTTGATAAGTTTTCTCCTGTTTGAGAATTAGCGGAAAAAACAGTTATTTCATTATCTTTTTCAAAAAATTCTAATTTTATACTATTTACCCCGCTTTCTGTAAAAAGACTGCCTGCTTTTACAATTTTTATTAAATTATTTTTCTCAACAAGGATCTTCGTATTATGGCTTTTAGGGATGATTTCTTGATATTCTGGGTAATTACCCTCAATAAC
The DNA here is from genome assembly GCA_011682665.1 of Lysobacteraceae bacterium. Taxonomy (GTDB): domain Bacteria; phylum Patescibacteriota; class Patescibacteriia; order JAACEG01; family JAACEG01; genus JAACEG01. The sequence continues at coordinate 777 of JAACEG010000014.1, read as the reverse complement.
TCTTGAAACAAGCTCTATACTGTCCTCTGTGCCTATTTTAGGGTCAGGAAAAGTGAATAAGACTTGCCCATCACCTGATAAATAAATATTTATTGTTTTTTGTTTTTTATCTTCTTGATCTATATCTTTTATTAAGCCGATAATCCTTACAACTTCTTGTAATGTTTTAATAGGAATAATAATTTTTTCGTTTTTTCCGCTAATATCTATTAAATTTATTTTTTTTTCAGCCAATCTATAACTGTCAGTAGCCGCTAAAGTTAATTTCTTTTTATCACTATTAAAATTAAAAAGAACTCCACTTATTTCAGGTCTTGAGCTTATTACTGTTGAAGCAAAAATAACATTAGAAATAGCTGATTTCATATCTTCTAATTTAATCGTATATTTACTTTGTCTTTTAATTTTTGGAATAGTAGGAAAATCATCTGTCGTTTCTCCTTTAAATTTTGATTTAAAATTAGAATTTGATACTTCTAATTTGTTATCTTTTAATTCTAAAATAACCTGGTTTTTACTTATTAAGCTTATATAGTCTAAAAAATTTCTTGCTGGAACAGTAAAACTTCCTTCTTTTTCAATTTTTCCTCTAATTATACAGTTTATCCCTATTTCTAAATTTGTAGCAGATAATGTAATAATATTATTTTTAGCTTTAATTAATATATTATTCAAAATAGGAAGATTAGGATTTTTTCCTGTTATATTACTAATTATTAATAGACCTTTATTTAAATTTTCTTGTGTGCAAATTATTTTCATATATTTTTTTATTTA
>JAACEG010000013.1 GCA_011682665.1 Lysobacteraceae bacterium | reverse complement strand
TTGTATTAATATTTTTAATAGCTTTTAAAACACCCATACCATGATAACGTTTTTCTCCATCTCTCATTTCATAAGCCTCATGGATACCTGTTGAAGCTCCAGAAGGAACACTAGCTTTTACGACAAGATTGTTTTCCAAAATAACTTTTGCTTCAATGGTGGGATTACTGCGAGAATCCAAAATCTCGCGTCCTGAAATTTTTTTAATAGTGAATTTAGACATAAATATAATGGTTAATTTTCAATTTACAATTTTCAATTTTCAATCAATAATTCAATTTTCAATTTTCAAACTTCATTTAAATATTTTAATTGAAAATTTAATAGAGATTAAGCATTAAAAATTATTTTTATTTTTTTATTAGGTAAATTAATTATTTTTTTGAAATATAAAATTTATTTTTTGAACTTCTTGCCATAATTTTTTGCCCTGTCTTCTAATTCCAGACTTATTTTTATTAACATTCTAAACGAATATTTTATTTCATTGAAAATTTAATTATTGAAAATTGATTGGAAATTGAAAATTGAAAATTGGAAATTTTTTATAGTTTTGCATTTTACCTACCCCGTAGAGAACTTCTTCTCTTTCGGAGAACTTTAAATTTTGAGTTTATTAATGGTTCTATCCCTGGCATTCTTTCATTTGCCAAAAACGCTAACATTGCTCCTCCGCCGGTTGATACCCAATTGATAGACTTTCCAGATTTAATCATATTTAAAACTTCTATTGTTTCTCCACCACCGCAAACAGAAAAAACTTTATCTGAAGATAAAAAAGCGATTAATTTTGCTAATTCTAAGCTGCCATGACTAAATTGCTTGAATTCAAATTTACCAATTGGCCCATTCCACAAAATAGTTTTAGCTTTTTTAAGAATTTGCGAATAAGCATAAATGGTTTTCGGTCCTATATCTGAAATAATATCGCTATTTTGAATCTCTCCTATTTTTTTAAGTTTTGCTTTCGCTGTTTTTTTAATGGATTTAGCAACAATAACATCTTCCGGCAACAAAAACTTTTTATTAAATTCTTTTTTGTTTAAAATTCTTTTTGCTTGTTTAATTATTTTTTTTTCTTCAAAAAATTTTCCCGTTCTTTCTCCTCTAAGATACAAAAAAATGTTCGCCATAGCTCCCCCAATTAAAACTTTGTCAACTATCTTTCCCATCCTCTCTATAAATTTAATTTTTGTTGAAATTTTCAATCCGCCTAATAAGAGTATATAAGGTCTTTGTGAATTTTTAAATAACTTTGATAAATTAAAAATTTCTTTTTCTAATAAAAATCCGGCATAACTTGGCAAAAAATTTGTTATAGCTGAGATAGAAGCATGTTTACGATGAGAGACAGAAAAGGCTTCATTAATATAAATATCTCCTAATTTTGCTAAACTTTTTGCGAAATTTTTATTATTTTCTTCTTCTTCTTTATAGAACCTAAGATTCTCTAATAAAACAATATCTTTATCTTTTATTTTACTAAGCTCTTTTTCAACTTTTTCTCCGACACACTCTGAAATAAAATGAACTTTTTTATTTAATAATTTCCCCAATCTCTTCGCAACCGGTTTTAAGCTTAAACCAGCCACTCTATTAATTTTAAATTTTATATTCTTACTTTTGGCTTTTACCTGCCCTGTAGGACTATCCTTCGGGAATTTTTGACTTTTATTCGGTCTTCCCAGATGGCTGATTAAAATTATTTTCGCTTTTTTTTCTATTAAATAATTTATGGTTGGTAAAACTGATTTTATTTTTCTCTCATCAATTATTTTATTTTTATTTATAGGAACATTAAAACCAACGCGAACTATTACTCGTTTTGACCTCAAATTCTTAATATTTTTAATGCTTCTTAATTTCATTTCTTTTAACAGGTTTTTTATTTCAAACTATGATCTAAAAACCTTTCTGAGTTATGATTAATTTTGCAACCAAAGCACCCTATCAAAAGCTTAGGAAGTTGCGCCGCTAATAATAAACAAAAATTCGCTAACAAAATAACAATAAAAAATTTATTAAGAAAAGATTCTTTTTTCTTTCTAAAAAATATCTCCCTTTCTGGTTTAAACTTATCAATTCCAATTTTAATAAAAACAAGAATAACCGTGGCGATAATTCCTGCTCCTAAGATATAAGACAAAAAATTACTTATTGAAAACATAAATTCTCCAAAAGTGTTTTCTTCGCAGCAAGGATCAAAGTAAAGTTTAATAAAAAAATTGTAAATAAATAAAGCAATAATAACGCTGGCAATATAACAGCCAAATTTTAAAGCCCTAACATTTCCTTCTTTTAATAAATTCATAAAAAATTTAAAGTTTATTTTAAAATATTTATATTTTAAATTATAACATAAATTATTTTTATTCTTTATAAAATTCAGCAGCTTGTTCCGGTGAAATAGAATTAATCACTAAGCCAGAACCAAGCTCTACTCCTGCCCAAATACTATCGCGCGGTTGAATTTTTAAATAAAAATGTTGATCATTGTCAGATAAAACTTGATGAAAAAAATAATTGTAGCTTAAACCAATTTTATGTAATTTAGATAAAATTAACTTCAATGCTTTCGCAAAAGACTTAATCTCATTTTTATTTAATTTAGTGATATTATCAAGATGTCTTTTCGGAAAAATCCATGTCTCATAATGATATTCAGAAGCATAAGGAGCGAAAACAGCTACATTCTTATCTTCAAAAATTTTTCGTTCCGTTTTCATCTCTTGTTTTATTATATCACAATAAGGACAAGATTTATTTTTTAATTTATATTTTTTAGCTAATTTAAGCTCTTCATAAACATCTGGCGGTAAAATATCAGTTGAAAAAACCTGGGAATGATCATGGATAATTGAAGCCCCAGCTTTTGATCCTTCGTTTTTAAAAATTAAGATATATTCTATTCTTTTTATTTTGCTCACCTCCTTTGTCCTATCAATATAAACTTCTAATAATTTAACAAAATGGCTGATTGGAAATTCAGCTAAAACTTTTATATGATCTGGGGTTTCAACAATAACCTCTTGATAACCATAGGCTCGCTTGTTGTCCAAAGTAAGAGCCGGGAATTTGTTTTTTAAAACTAAAAACTCCCAGCTTCCTCCTCTTTTCTTAAACTTTTTAACAACTAAATCTTTTTCTATATTTTTAGGGCAAAAAACGCATTTACTTATCCTTTTAATAAAGGTTTGCTCCTTTATATCTCGTGGCCTTTTACGGCGCGAAGGCGTGATAATAACATACTTATTTAAAAAATATGCTTTACGAATTTCTGATTTTATTTGCATAAATAAAAGTTATTTAATTAAAGTCTGATAATTTCCCTCCCCTATTTAGGGGAGGTTAGGTGGGGTAAAAAATAAAAATTATTTAATTAATTTTTTATACAAATCTAAATATTTTTTAGCCGAATTGTCCCATGAAAAATCTTTTTTCATTCCATTTTTCTGAATTCTATGCCAAGCTTTTTTATTATTATAATATAAATTTAATGCATTGTTTAATTTTTTATAAAAAATAATTGAGCTAAACTTATTAAAAAGAAATCCTGTTGCTTTTCTATGTTCAGCGGTTGTCGCTTTAAAATCAAAATTTTTTATTGTGTCTTTCAGTCCGCCGGTTGCCCGCGCTACAGGAACACTACCATAACGCATCGCAATCAACTGCCCCAAACCGCAGGGCTCAAAACGGGAGGGCATTAAAAAAATATCCGAAGCGGCATAAATTTGATTTGCCAATTTTATGTCAAACATTATGTTCGCGGAAATCTTATCAGGATATTTTTTTTGCAATATTTTTAAATAATTCTCATATTTTTTTTCACCTGTCCCTAAAAAAACAAACTGGCAATTTAAATTAGCAAAATCTTTTGTAATTAATTCTAGTCCCTTTTGCCAAACTAATCTTGAAATTAAAACAGCAAGGGCAATATTCTTATTTACCGGCAAGCCTAATCTTTTTTGTAGAAATAATTTATTTTCTGTTTTTTTATTTAAATTTTTGAAAGAATATTTCTGTTTTATGTTTTTATCTTTTTCTGGATTAAAAAAATCAGTGTCTATTCCGTTGATAATACCAGATAAATCTTTTTTTCTTTTTTTAACAATTTTTTCAAGCCCAGCGCCAAATTCTCTTTTCAATATTTCTTTAGCATAAGAAGGGCTAACCGTTGTAATAAAATCGGCATTTAAAATCCCTTCTCCCATAAAATTAATATCTTTATTCTCTGAATCCCTTTTGAGGGAAGCGAATTCTTTATTAAATTGGGAAAATTTTAAAATACTCAAATCAGCGATTCCTTGATTAGCTAAATTATGAATAGTATAAACTGTCTTTATATTCTTATAAAAACTAGTTTTATAATCTTCCATTTTTAAATAAACAGGAATAAAGGAAGCATGCCAATCATGACAATGAATAATATCTGGTTTAAAATTTAAATATTTTATTGAATTTAAAACTGCTTTAGCAAAAAAAGAAAACTTTTTTACATCGCTCAATCCTCTGGAATACTTATTCTTATAATAAATTCTTCCACTATTATAAATATTTTTAGAATCAAAAAACTTATGTTTTATTAAATAAACAGGAATTTTTGTTTGAGGTAAAAATATTTCCCATAAATCTATTTTTTCTTTATTTCCTCCTGCTCTAACTGCTATTTTACTAAAAATCTTTTTTGCATTAAATTTCTTTTTATCAATAAAACCATAAAAAGGCAACATTATTCTGACTTCGCAATTATTCTTTTCTAAAGCTTTTGGCAAAGATCCAATTACATCCGCAAGTCCGCCGACTTTTGCGATTGGAGCCACTTCGGCCGCCACAAATAAAATTTTTAATTTATCTTTTAACATAAATTATCAACTCTCCTTTATCCATTTTAAAATTTTTTTAGTTAAATTATTATCCGGCAATTTTTTAGTTTCAACAATAAAATAAGGAAGTTTGCTTTTCTTTGTTTCTTTTAAATATTCTTTTTGCTGTTTTATATACCATTTATAATTTCTTAAAATTCTTTCATAATGCGGATAAAGATTTAAACGATCTTCAATCCTTTTTTCTAATATTCTTTTATTCTCTGGAAAAACAACTAAAATAATTTTGAAATTTAATCCAAATAATTTTCTTTCTATCTCCTTATATTTTACTTCCCTATAATTATTTAGACGATTATAAATTTTGTCAGAAATATAAAATTTTTCAATGAGTAAATTTTTATTTTTTAATTCTTGAAAAATTTTTAAATAATTTTTTATTACTGGCTTGCCATATTTTGTTCCATACACGCCAACATCGCAATTAAACCAATGGCATCCGTCAAGAACTTTTTTATTTTTATTATATTTTGGCTCTAAATAATCATAAATTTGCGACATTAAAAAGCTTTTTCCAGCCAATTCCGCACCTTCAAAAATTATATGGTGAATCATAATTATTTTATCCAATTATTTTATGAATATTAGGCAAAAATTTTGAATCTATCTTAAAATATCTCCAGGAACAATCTATTGCTTGCGGATATTTGGAATATCCGTGGAAATCTGATCCGCCGGTAAAAATTATATTAAAATTCAAAGAAATGTGCTGATAATAAGAGATAATATCCCAAGTATGATGAGGAGATAAAATTTCAATTCCATCTATTACTTTTTCTTTTAATAACTTATTAATTAATTTTCGTTTAACCCCATTTTTAGCCGGATGCGCCAAAATAACCTTTCCACCTACTTGTTTATGCAATTTAACTAATCTTCTAACATCCACTCTTGTTTCTGGTAAATAATATCTGTTTCTTGTTTTAAAATAATATTTAATAATCTCGCCCTCGTGTGGATTATTCATTTTTAAATCTTCCTTAATTTTTTTTTCATTTATTGGATTTTTCCGAATTTGCCTTATAATCCCGTTAATAGGAAGATATTTATTATATTGTTCTAAAATCCGATCAATATTAATATTAAATCTTTTTTCCTGCCAATATTTTAATGCTCTAAGAACATTTCTTTTCCGTTGTATCTGCGTTCTTCTTAAAAAATTATGCAATTCTGGATTATTTTTATCAAAATTGTAAAACAATAAATTAAGTCTTTCAGAATTATATCGCGCATAAATTTCTATACCTGTTATTGGCTTAATTTTAAACTTTTTACAAGCGACAAAAAATTCGTCAATTCCTGCTACTGTATTATGGTCTGTTAAAGCCGCTATTTTAACATTATATTTGGCTAAAAATTGCGCTAATTCCGTCGGTGTTAAAGAACCGTCTGAATAAGTTGAATGAAATTGTAAATCAATATAAGGCATAAAATTAAAATTAAAATTTTTATATATTATAGCGTAAATTTTTAAATTTTCATAAAAATTATTTTTAAAAAATAAAAATTAAAGAAATAAAATTTTTTATTCTTTTTAAGGACTTTTATCTTTAGTCTTTTATTTTTAAAATCATCAAATTTTAAACATTAAAAATTATAATATCAGCAAAAAGTTCTTCTTGCTTTACAAGAATATTTTGATCTTTAATAAGTTCTAAAACAGCTAAAAACCCTACTATCTTTTCACTTTTAAATGTCCAAAAGGTGGATTGATTTAAAACAAATTTTTTAGCCTTTTTCATTATAAAATTTATTTCTTTTATTTTATCATAAACAGAAATTTTTTTTATTATCTTATCCTTACCTATAATAAAATCATCTTTTTCTAAATTATTCAAAAAATTTTTAAAGGTTTTATGTAATATTGATATTTTAAGATTTTTAGACGGATTAAAAACAATTTGATCTCTTCTTTTAACATTACGCGCAAATAAAAAGTTTCCCTTTATAATAATTTTGTTTATTTTTTTAGAAGCTTCTAAATATTGTTTATAAATTTTTAATTGTTGTAATAATTCCTCTTTATCTTCCTCTTCTTTTTCTTCTTCTGGCAATAACGCCTTTGATTTAATAAAAATAAGCTTTGCCGCCACTAATAAAAAATCAGCCACTTCGTCAGTAACTACATTTTTTAATTGTTCAACATAGGACAAATATTGATCCGCAATTTTTTCCAAAGAAATTTGGGTTATGTCTAATTTTTCTTTTTTAATCAGCGACAATAATAAATCCAAAGGGCCATTAAACTGATCAAGCTGAACTTTAAGCATAAATTTTTTATTTTTTTACCCTGCGTTTTTTAGCTGGCTTTGCTTTTACAATTTTTTTAGCTATTGTTTTTTTTCTTGCTGTCTTTTTTACAACAACTTTTTTCTTTGGCTTGGCTTTTTGCGCTTTTTTAAATTTATGCTTTTTTGAAAAAGAGATTAATGCTTCACCGCCATATTTCAATAAATCCATTGTTTTCAATTTTAATGATTCTGTATAGCTTCCCCCGCTCACAATAATTATTTTTGTTTTCAAAAGAGTTTTATCAATAAAAACAGGAACTTTATGAAAGATACCGAAGGGAAGTAAATTTCCTTTTTTTGTTTTAAAAATCTTGACCATATCTATTTCTTTAACAATTTCAATTTTTTTAGCTTTTAAGAGTTTTTTAAGTTTATCAAAATTTAGTTTACGATCAGCTGGAACTACCACTAAAATATATTTTTTATCAACCTTAAGCGCCAAGGTTTTCGCAATTTGACTTAATTCTTTTTTCATAGTCTGCGCCATATCAAAAGCTGTATAAACAGTTTTATGTTCCAAAATTTCATAATTGATATTATATTTTTCTAAAAAATTTATTATTTTTTTAGGAATAGCCATAAAATTATTGGTTAACTAATTATATATTTTACCCTTAAACAAAGGATAAAGTGATAAAGCAATCTCAAATTATCTGTCATCTTGAAGGAACAATACTGATTAAAGGATTCTATCTTAATGACAAATGGCAAATATCAAATATCAATTCAATATCAAATAATTAAATGTCAAATTGTTTTAAAATAAATTAAATGTTCTAAATTCTAACTTTATTTGCTTAATTTAAATTTAAATTTCTTAACCTGTGGCTTTGGAATTATTCGGATTTTAAATTTTGGATTTGATTTGACATTTGACATTTAAATTTTAAAATTATTTTTAAAATTCTCCTCCTACCAAAACGGTAACGATAAGCCTTTTTCCAAAAGGTAATTTAAAAAATAACTATTGCCTTTCTTTCTCTGAAACTTCAATCTCCATTTCTATCCCGCCGAAATAATCGCTAATCAGATTATAAATCGCGCCTAAAATTATTCCATAAATATATCCGGCAATCGCTCCGCCTATTGGAAATAAAATAAAAAGAAAAATATTAAAAAAATCGCGGTAATAATAACTCTCAAAAATAAATGTTACTATTCCAAAAAACATTGGAATTAAACAAAATAAAGCCCACAGAATAGCCATAAATTTAGCTAAAGGAAAAATTTTTATTCTTCTAATTTCATAAATCATAAATTTAAAATTATTAATTATTTATTTTCTTTTGATAAAATTATAAATCCAAAAATCGCGCTGATAAAAACCGCCAAACCTAAAGCGATTATTATAAAAAATGCAATATTTTGACTATCTTGATTATGTTTTGGCAAAATCTGTTTCTGATTTATTAATTTAATGCTGTCAATTTTAATATGCCCCTCTGGAGAATCAATAAAAATTAAAAAATCTTTATTCCCACTATCTAAATATGAATTAACTTCAAAACTTATTTTACTTTCATCGCCAACAACTTTCCTTATCAACTCTTTGTTAAAATAATAATCATATTTATTTTCTTTCCCAAAAACTTTTATTAAAGCTGTATTATTTTTCAGAGTTCCTGAGTTATCTAAAGTTATTTCTAATTTGACATCATCACTTATTATTCCTGGATAAAAAAATATTGCATTTCTATTATTATATTTATTTAATAAAATACTCCGGCCGTCTTTTTTATTTAACAAATAAGTAATATCTTTTAGTCCGCTATCACAATAATACCCGCGATTAAAAGCGACCCCTGAAGCAGGCTTATATTTTATATTAGAGCAAAGATCAAAACGATCCTCAGGCAAACTTCCTTCATAATATTTTTCTGGTTCTAATAAAGCGTTGGAAGCGTTGCTAAATAATAAAAAGATTAAACTAATTAAAAAAACTTTTTTCATAAATATTATTTTACTCACTATGATGTTCCGTGTATTTTTTCTGAATAAAAATTGCTAACGGCGTAATAATCACGATTAACAAAAACAAGATAATATAAATAGCCGCATTTTCCCATTGGTCAATAATATATTTTCCAATCTCGCCAATTAAATGAAGCAACATCCAAAAAGCAAAAACAACATATCCCCACATCACAACTTTTAAATCATCTCTTTTTTCTTTGATATCAATTAAATAATAAATCAGAAACATTAAAAGAAACACAGGAATAACAAAAGCGCTATGGATTAAAAGTTTATAAGTTATATATCTGCTTTTATCTTGAGTCTTATAATACACTTTTGTATTGGAAAGGCCTGACTGCTCATATGACATAACCGAACTTCTGTAATAATTTCTCTGAACATTTTTAACATTTTCTGTTTGTTCAATCGCTGGATTAGCCACGCGATTTAAGTCAAATAATATTCTCTCTCCCAATAAAACCAAAACAATCGCCAAAACAAAAGTCAAAACAATACCGACTATGGATAATTTTCTCTTCTGCCTCCTATCTGGAAGCACAGCAGGGTTGGATCTGACCCCCTGCCTTAAAACATCTTGCGCCATAAATTTTTGTCTAATAGCCTAACTATTTTAAAAATCTATTTTTAAAATAGCAAAACTAATTAGTGTTTTAAAAAATAATAAATTAAACTAAAGCCTAAAATAATTGTAAAGAATATAGAAATAACAATTAAAACGTAAAATATCATTTGGTTTCTTTTTGCTTTATTAACATCAGGCGCGTTAACTGTTGATTGGTCGCTGGCGTCGCGTAAAAACAAATCAGAAGTCATTTCCGCATAGCTCATATTGCG
>JAACEG010000081.1 GCA_011682665.1 Lysobacteraceae bacterium | reverse complement strand
CATAGTTCCCTTCCACAGATTCCCAATTCTCCCATTATCCTTGCTTCATCCCTTATCCCAATTTGTTGCATTCTAATTGATTTTTGAAAATGCTCTGTTAGTTGTTTCACTAGTTCCCTAAAATCAATCCTACCATCCGCCAAAAAAACAAAAATAATATAACTCCCATCAAAAGCAAAATGCGTGTCGATTATTTTCATCTTTAAATTATTTTCTTTAATTCTTTCTTTACAATATTTTTCTGCTTCTTTTTTCCTCTTATTTTTTTCAGCCATTTTTTCTAAATCATTGGAAGAAGCTATTCTTAAAATAACTTTCATATTATCTATTTTTTCAATATCAATATCCGCTTTTTTAACACTTTTTACCGTTCCTATTTCTATGCCTAATTCTGATTTAGCTATTACTTTGTCTCCCTTTTTAACATTATAATTGCCAGAACTAAATTCAACTAATTTATTATCCCAAGGATAAAATTGTACATTGATTATCTGCATAATAATGGTTAATAGACAAGCGTTCCTATTTTTTCATTGCTTATTGCTTTCTTCAAATTTCCCTTACTGAATTTAAAAATTTTAATCGGCAATTTATTATTCATGCAAAGCGCAAATGCTGTGGAATCCATTACCTCTATATTCTCAATAAGCGCCTGCCTGAAAGTTATTTTTTTATATTTTTTAGCCTTTTTATCTTTCATTGGATCTGAAGAATAAACGCCGTCAACCTTTGTTGTTTTTAAAATTATCTCGCAATTAAGTTCTAAAGCTCTTAAAACAGCCGCAGTATCAGTAGTAAAATATGGATTTCCAGATCCGCAAGCTAAAATTACTATTCTGTTTTTTTCCAAATGCCTTATTCCACGCCGGCGAATATACGGCTCGGCAACCTGCATCATACTGATAGCCGATAAAACTCTTGTGCTGATTTTTTCTTCTCGCTCTAAAATACTTTGCAAAGCTAAAGCGTTTAACATTGTGGAAACCATCCCCATATAATCAGCGGTTGTTTTTTCTATTTCTTTATTTCTTACAAAACGGCCACGAAAAATATTTCCTCCGCCGACAACAATCGCAATCTGAATTCTTTCTTTATAAACTTGTTTTATTTCTTTCGCAATTTCTTTTACTTTTTGAAAATCAATACCAAAACCTTTTTTGCCAGCGAACATCTCTCCGGAAATTTTTATCAAAACCCGTTTATATTTTAAAGGCATATTGTTTTATATAAAATTTCTATTTTTATAATGAATATCTGACAAATTTTATTATTTTTAATTCTTGATCAGTTTCTTTTATAATCTGTTCAATACTTTTTTTATCGTTTTTAATAAAAATTTGTTTTAAAAGGCAAATTTCGCTAAAATATTTATTTATTTTTCCAATCAAAATTTTATCAATTATTTGCTCTGGTTTGCCTTCCTTTTTTAATTGTTCTCGATAGATTTCTTTTTCTTTTTCAATTTCTTTTGTTGGTACATCTTCTGGCGCAATATAATCAGGAGACATCGCCACAATTTGCATCGCGATGTCCGTTGCTAAACTTTCATCCATCTTTTTGTTAAAAACAACAACGCTCCCTACTTTATTATTAGAATGGATATAAGAAGCAATATATTCCCCTGCTAATAATTCTCCTTTCCCAAAAATCAAATTCTCACCAATTTTCAAAACCATCTCGTCTTTTTTGCTGTTAAAATATTCTTTTGATGAATTGTCTAATCCGGCCCTTGCAACATCTTTTACAAAATTTTTAAAACCATGATTACGCGCCACAAAATCTGTTTCACATAAAATTTTAACTATTGAACATTTTTTATTATCATCAGAAATGACAATATCAATCAAACCTTCATTAGTTTCTCTTCCAATTTTTTTAGCCGCTTTTGCTCCCCCTTTTTTTCTAATAATTTCCACAGCTTTGTCAATATCTTGTTTTGCTTCATCTAAAGCTTTCTTACAATCAACAATCCCTGCGCCAGTAATTTCTCTCAATTTTTTAATGTTCTCCATATTTTTTGCTTTATTAAATTATGTATAAAAAAATAAATACTATGATATAAGTATTTTTATAATTAAAAGTATAGCACTTCTTATAATGCTGTCAATAAAAACAAATAACAAATATTCTTTTAAACTAATCCGCCAATTCCTGATTTATTGTCTATTCCCTGATTTGCCAATTTATCCGCTTCTTTATTTTGTTCTCTGGGAATATGGGAAAAAATAACTGATTTAAAATCCAATATTAAATTCCAAACAATTAAAAAAAATTTTTGCATATTTTCATTCTCAATTTTATATTGATGATTTAATTGCTTTACCACAAGTTCACTGTCTAAAAAACATTCTACTTCTGTTTGTTTTGATTTTTTTTTGTTAAGTAAACTCTTTGCTTTTTTAAGCCCAAAAATCAACGCTCTGTATTCAGCTTCATTATTTGTTGTTTTACCAATATATTCACAATAGTTTCTGTCATCGTTGATATTTTTTATCACAATTCCAATCCCTGCCGGACCAGGATTCCCGCGCGCGGCTCCGTCTGTATAAATAACTACTTTTTGCATAAAAATATTTTTATTTATTAAAAATAATTAAATTTTTGTATAGAAATTTGAAATATATTTATCAACTATATTTGTTCATAATTATTACACCTCGCTAATTACATCAAAACCTTTATAGCTACCTGTTATAGCAAGCCCTATTACTTTTTCCGCGATTCCTTTATCTTTAATTTTTTTAGCAATTTCATTTAATGTCGCTCCTGAGCCTACGGCGTCATCAATTAAAAGTATAGTCTTAAAATTTCCAGTTTCTTCTGCCACAAAAGTTTTTTTTGCGTTCTCAATCCTATCATTTAGTTTATTCAATGTTTTTTGAGGAATAATAATATCTGTTTTAATTTTAGTGATTGTTATTTTTCTTATATTCAAATTTAATTTTTTTCTTAACTCATTCATAAACTGCACTTCTCTTTTTACTGTCGGCGGAATAAATCCAACTCCGTCTATTTTAAATTTTTTGATTATTTTTTTTACTAAAGGACGCATGTCATCAACTAATTCCTTTATTAATCTCTTATTCTGGCTTTGTTTCGCGTATAAAAGCAATTGACCAAGTTTAGTTTTTCCAAACCTTTCAATACTGTAAAAATCCAAATAATA
>JAACEG010000012.1 GCA_011682665.1 Lysobacteraceae bacterium | reverse complement strand
CAAATTTTCTTCAAATTTTTTTACCTTACCTTAGGGTAGGCTAAAAAAATTATTTAAAAAATTTGTCTCAAAATCTAAAAATTTCGTGACGAAAGAACTCTCGTCGCCAGCCCCTAAATATATTATTAAAGTCCCTGGGCAGGGATTTCTTTTTTGTTTTTTAAACAGGATTGTATACAATAGAAAATTAGACATTGAATGTTATTGTCCCAATTGCCCTTTTTCATAATTCCCTCCTTAATTTTGTTTTTGTTAATTTTATATTTTAGTTAATATACAAATTGTCAAGATAATTTTATTAGAACAATATTCAAAATTTATTACACTATCATTACTTATTTTATTTTATTGAAGAAATAATTATAACATTTTAAAATTACAGATTAATTTTATGTCAAAAGTACGTACAAGATTTGCGCCAAGCCCGACTGGGTTTTTGCATATAGGCAGTTTAAGAACTGTTGTTTTTGATTATCTTTTAGCTAAAAGAGAACAAGGCAAATTTATTTTGCGAATAGAAGACACTGACCAAAAAAGACAAGTAAAAGGAGCAGTAAAAAATTTAATTGAGATTTTAGATTGGCTTGGGATAAAATTTGATGAAGGTCCTGGAGTTGGCGGAAAATATGGTCCTTATATTCAAACTGAACGGCTTGATATTTATAAGAAATATATTGAAAAACTTGTTGAAAAAGGAGAAGCTTATTATTGTTTTTGTTCTGAAAATAGACTAAAAAGATTGCGTGAAGCACAGATCGCAAAAAAGCAAGCGCCAAGATATGACAATCATTGCAGGAGTTTGAGCAAAGAAGAAGTTGAAGCGAAAATAAAAAAAGGAGAAAAATTTGTCATCAGGCAAAAAATGCCTTTAGATGGAAAAACAGAAGTTTTTGATGAATTAAGAGGGAAAATAGAATTTGATAATAAAGAATTAGAAGATCAAATTTTAATGAAAACGAATCAGATTCCTACTTATCAATTTGCCAGTGTTGTTGATGATCACTTAATGAAAATTTCCGATGTTATCAGAGGGGCAGAATGGATTTCCTCATTCCCTAAAAATATCTTGCTTTATAAGGCATTTGGCTGGCAACCGCCAAGATT
Source organism: Lysobacteraceae bacterium (assembly GCA_011682665.1). Classification (GTDB taxonomy): domain Bacteria; phylum Patescibacteriota; class Patescibacteriia; order JAACEG01; family JAACEG01; genus JAACEG01. The sequence continues at coordinate 8,882 of JAACEG010000012.1, read as the reverse complement.
TATTCATATTCCCTTAACAATGAGTCCAAAAGGCGGAAAATTAAGCAAAAGAGATGGAGATACTGCAGTTGAGGATTATAAAAATAAGGGGTATCTCCCAGAAGCCTTAATAAATTTTTCAGCGCTTTTAGGATGGCATCCAAAAGATAATAGAGAAGTTTTTTTATTAGAAGAATTAGTTAAAGAATTTTCATTAAAAGGAATGGGAATTAGTTCCGCTGTTTTTGATATTAAAAAATTAAAATGGCTAAACGGTGAACATATCAGAAGAAAAAGTTTGGAAGATTTTCATAATTTAGTTTTGCCATATTATAAAGAATTTAAGAATAATTTTAATTTTTTGGAGATAAGTAGAGTTTTACAAAAGAGAACAGAAATTTTGAGTGAAATTCCAGAAATGATAAAATTTTTTAACATTCTTCCAAAATATGATATTAATTTGTTTGAAAATAAAAAAATGAAAACAGACAAGCAGATTTCTTTAGAAGCGCTTAAAAAATCAATCTCTGTTTTAGAAAATATAAAGGATTGGAATGAAGAAACAATAAAAGAAAAACTTCTGAATTTAGTAAAAGAGATTGGATGCAAAAACGGGCAGGCGCTTTGGCCGATTAGAATTGCTTTAAGCGGAAAACAGTTCACGCCCGGTGGAGCAATTGAAATTGCTTTTATTTTAGGTAAAAAAGAATGTATACAAAGAATAAAAATAGGCATTAAAAAATTAGGTTTAATGTAAAAAATTAGAAGCGTAAAATATCCAAATCTTGACACCAAATTTTTTTGCTATTATTGTATTAATAGATTTAAAAGCAAAAACAGATTACTTTAGGTTTTATTTTTTTGTGTATTAAATTTATATTACAAAAGAAGTAATATGTGATTGAATTGTAAATAATATACTTTTTTTAATTTTTTTTACAATGGGGAAAATTATAAAATAAAATTCCTCTCCTATTAGGGGAGGTTAGGTGGGATAATACCCCCTCTAACTCCCCCTAAAAGGGGGAGAATAAAAAAAGATACCCTTTATAAGAGGGAGAATAAAAAAAGATGTCCCCTATAAGGAGGAGGGGGGAGAATAAAAAAAGATGTCCTTTATAAAGGAGAGAATAAAAAAGATGTCCTCTATAAAGGGAAAATACATTATTATGTTTAGAAATATTTTTTCAAAATTGTTTCATCAGGAAGAAAAAAGTAATAAAAGAAAATATCGTTTTATAATATTTGCGATTACTCTAGTTACTATTTTTTGTTTTTTTTATATAATGCCAAATTATTATGATAGCGCAATTGATTGGCTAAATCCAAAAATAGGGCAAAATTTTCCGCATTTTTTTAAAGTTCCTTTTCGTTTAGGTCTTGATTTACAAGGGGGGACACATTTAGTATATGAAGCTGATGTTTCAAAAATTAAAGGAGGAACAAGCGAGAAGAGTTTGGCCTTAGAAGGGGTTCGTGATGTTATTGAAAGAAGAGTTAATGCCTTTGGAGTTTCTGAACCAATAGTGCAGACAAACCATTCTGGAGATAATTGGCGGCTTATTGTTGAATTAGCAGGTGTGCATAATATTAATCAGGCTATTAAAATGATAGGAGAAACTCCAATTTTAGAATTTAAGGAGGAAAATCATGAGCCTTCTCGTAAGTTAACAAAAGAAGAGCAAAAAGAAATGGATGAGTTTAATAGTAAAGCCTTAAAGAAGGCTGAAGATATTATTACAAGAATTGATAAAGGAGAAGATTTTGGAAAGTTAGCCAAAGAATTTTCCGAAGATCCTGGTAGCAAAGATCAGGGCGGAGAGCTGGGGTTTGCTAAAAGAGGAATGATGGTTCCTGAATTTGAAAAAGCCATTTTTGAAGATTTAAAAGTGGGAGAGGTGACGAAGAAACCAATTAGAACTCAATTTGGTTATCATATTATTAAGAAAGAAGAAGTCAGGGGAGGTCCTCAACCAGATGGAACTGACAATACAGAAGTTAGATCAAGACATATTTTGATCAGAACAAAATCAAAAGCCGATTTTGTTCCGCCAGCTGATCCTTGGAAAAATACAGGTCTTTCAGGCAAGCAATTAGTAAAAAGTCAAGTTGAGTTTAATCCTAATACAAATGAGCCAGAAGTTGGATTAGTTTTTAATGAAGAAGGAAAAAAATTATTTTCTGAGATTACCAAAAGGAATATTGGGAAAAAGGTAGCAATCTTTTTAGATGGGATGCCTTTAAGTATACCGGTCGTTAATGAACAAATTCGTGATGGTAGCGCTGTTATTTCCGGGAAATTTGATATTAAAGAGGCAAAAAAATTATCACAAAGATTAAATGCGGGTGCTTTACCGGTTCCTATTACTTTAATTAGCCAAAATACGGTTGGCGCAAGTTTAGGTAAAGTATCTTTAGATAAGAGTTTGAAGGCAGGAATGTGGGGATTTTTTGCCATAATTGTTTTTTTGTTAGTCGTTTATAGATTAAAGGGTTTAGTAGCTTCAATCGCTTTAATTATTTATGCTATTCTTACTTTATCTTTATTCAAATTATTTGGAATTACTTTAACTTTAGCCGGGCTAGCCGGAGTAATACTTTCAATTGGAATGGCAGTTGATGCGAATGTATTGATATTTGAACGAATGAAAGAAGAAAGACTTTTAGGCAAAACAGGGATGAGACTTATTGACGATGGATTCTCAAGGGCTTGGACATCAATTCGCGATGGAAACATTTCTACCTTGCTTACTTGTTTAATTTTGATTTGGTTTTCTACAAGTATGGTAAAAGGTTTTGCCATTACTTTAATTATTGGCATATTAATGAGTATGTTTAGCGCGGTTGTTGTAACTATGTTTTTATTAAAAGGTTTTTCAAAAAGATAAATTTTATTTATGATAAATATTATAAATTATAAAAAATATTTTATTCTCTCAGGGACCTTAGTTATTGTAAGTATTCTCGCTTTTATGTTTTGGGGATTAAATCTTGGGATTGATTTTACTGGGGGAAGTTTATTAGAAGTTGAATATACTAAGAGCAGACCTCAAGTTACGGAAATTCAAAATAAATTATCTAATTTAAATTTAGGTGATATTGTTATCCAACCAATAGGAAATAAATCGATGTTATTGCGTTTTAAATCAGTAAACGAAGAAGAGCATCAGAAAATTTTAGATAAATTGCGAGAGAATAAAAAAGAAAAAACAAAATCTGTTAAAACAACAAAAACAACTGATAATGAAAAAGTTGAGTCTGTTGGAAAAGAACAAACAAATAATAAAATAATTGAAAAGCGTTTTGATTCAATTGGTCCTGTTATTGGCCAAGAATTAAAGAAAAAGACATTTTACGCGATCATCATAGCGATTATAATGATAATTTTTTATATTGCTTGGGCTTTTAGAAAAGTTTCTAATCCAATAGCTTCTTGGAAATATGGAGTTATCGCGATTGTGGCGCTTTTTCATGATATAATTATTACTATTGGTGTTTTTGTTTTTTTAGGAAAATTTTATTCAGTAGAAATCAATACGCCTTTTGTGGCGGCTTTGCTTACTATTTTAGGATATTCAGTAAATGATACAATTGTTATTTTTGATAGAATCAGAGAAAATTTAAAAAATTATGATTATAATTTTGAAAATACGGTTAATAAGAGCGTAAATCAAAATTTATTAAGATCTTTTTATACATCTTTAACGACTTTATTAGTGCTTTTTTCTTTATTATTTTTTGGAGGAGACACAATAAAAAGTTTTGTTTTAGCCTTAATTGTCGGCATAATCGCCGGAACTTATTCTTCAATTTTTTTGGCAAGCCCATTGTTAATTGTTTGGGAAAAAATTGGACATAAATAACTATTTTAAAATAGAATTTAGATATGACAAAAAATAGGTTATTCAATTTTGATTTGGATAGCCTATTTTTTTTGTTTTTGCTATAATAATAATAATAATTTTTAATTTTTAAATATTTGTCATTGCGAACGAAGCCTTGTGGCAAACACGGGATAAACTCCGTAATCCTGAGAATTGGCGCTATTATTCCTGGGATTGTTTTGTCGCTCCATTTCGTTTCGCTTCTCGCAAAGACAGAAAAAAGAAATTAAAAATTTTGTGATTGTCACTCCCGTCCCGATATTCATCGGGAGGAATCTCATGTTTATTGTGTGAAACGAGATTCCCGCCTTCACGGGAATGATAAAAATAGTTTTTTATGACAATAAAAAAAATACATTCTCCTGATTATATTTTTCTTTTAGCAGTTGGAATTTTAGTTTTTATTGGGTGGGCGTTTTTAGTTTCCGCTAGTTCTGTTATTTCATTAAAATATTATAACGATAGTTATTTTATAGCAAAACAGCAAATTATACATGGAATTTTGCCTGGAATTATTTTATTTTATTTGGCTTTTAAAATTGGTTTTGAAAAATTTAAAAAAATAGCTCCCCTTTTATTTTTTCTTTCTTTGTTTTTATTAATTTTAGTTTTAATTCCATCAATCGGGGTAAGCCATGGTTTAGCAAGAAGTTGGATAAAATTTGGAAGCATCTCTTTTCAGCCATCCGAAATAATGAAATTATCTTTTATCATTTATCTATCTGTATGGTTTTCTAAACGTCAAAAAAAAGATATAAAAGATTTTAAGAAGGGCTTTTTACCATTTATTTTTTTAACTATAATAGTGCTTTTTTTAATTATTCTCCAGCCTGATTTAGGGACAGCTATAATAATAGGGCTTTTAACTTTTGTAATGTATTTTTTGGCCGGCGCTAAAAAAACGCATTTAGCTTTAATAACCGTTGGAGGAATATTTTTATTTTTTATTCTTTTAAAGTTTGCTCCAGATTATCAAAAAGATCGCTTAATATCATTTTTAAATCCTCAGTTTGATATTCAAGGAATTGGTTATCATATAAATCAAGCTTTTTTATCTATTGGTTCAGGCGGTTGGTTCGGGGTTGGATTTGGACAGTCAAAGCAAAAATTTTTATATTTACCGGAAGCCATCGGAGATTCAATTTTTGCAATTATCGCAGAGGAAATTGGTTTTATTTTTTTAATTTTGTTTCTATCTTTATTTTTATTTATTATTTTTCGCGGTTTTCAAATTGCAAAGAAGTCCAATGATAAATTTTCTCGTTTAGTTGTTCTCGGTATAATAAGTTGGCTTGCTATACAAGAAATTGTTAATATTGGCGCTATGGTTGGCTTATTGCCTTTAACTGGGGTTACTTTGCCGTTAGTTAGTTATGGGGGGTCCTCAATAGCTGTTTTTTTAGCGTCTATGGGAATGATTGGAGATATTAGCAGATACACGAAATAGAAATCAAAATACAAATACCCCTTCTAACTCCTCCTAAAAGGGAGAGAACGGGAATAATGGGTTCCTCCCCCTTTAGGGGAGGTTAGGTGGGGTAAAAACTAAATAATACCCCCTCTAACTCCCCCTAAATAGGGGGAGAACGAAAAAACAGATTTCCCCTAAATAGGGGGGTGATTATAAAATAAAATTCCTCCCTATATAGGGGTTAGGAGGGGTATTAGTAGGAGGAGAACATCAGCTTTTGCATAGTTAGACAAATTTTTGTTAAATTTTATTTTTGTGTTATAATAAACATAAAATAAAGCTTACTACTCCATTTAATTTTTTGGATTAGCAAATTTAAAAATTTTATAATTAATTATATGGAAAATTCATTTTCTAGTGGAAATAAATTATTAAATGTTGAAGGAATTTTAAAGAAAGCAGGGATTAAAGATGGAATGATTGTCGCTGATTTAGGATGCGGAGCTAATGGTTATTTTTGTTTCCCAGCTTCTCGTTTGGTCGGTGATAAAGGATTTGTCTATGCAGTTGATGTTAGAAAAACAGCGCTTGATAGCATAAAATCAAGATCTGATTTTGAAAATATTAATAATATAAAAACAATTTGGACAAATTTAGAAATATATGGAATGGCAAAAATAAAATCTGGCTTTCTTGATTTAGCTCTATTAATTAATATTTTATTTCAATCAAATAAAAAGTTCAATATTTTAAAGGAAGCAGTAAGATTAATAAAAAATAAAGGAAAGATTATTGTTATTGATTGGAAAGAAAATAATAGCGCTATAGGACCGGCGCTTGAATTAAGAATAAATAAAGCTGATATACAGGCAATGTTTCATAGTTTAAATATAGAACAGATTGACGAATTTGACGCTGGAAAATATCATTTTGGAATGATATTTGAGAAATAAAATATGTTGAATAAAAATCAACGATTTGGAAATTGGGGAGAGAGAATAGTTAGAAAATATCTTGTTAGAAATGGATATAAAATTTTAGAAACAAATTATAAAAATTATTTTGGTGAAATTGATATAATTGCTAAATTAAAATCAAAAATTATTTTTATTGAAGTAAAAACAAGGAGCAACAGAAGATTTGGCTTGCCAGAAGAATCAGTAAATTTTATTAAGCAAAAAAAATTAATTAAAGCAAGCGAAAAATATATTCTTGTGAACAGGTTGAATAATGAATATCAGATAGATGTTATAACTGTTGAAAAGGAAGAGGGCGCTGACAGCGCAAAATTAAAGCATTTTAAAAACGCCGTGAAATATTTTTAAAGTTCAAAGTCGCAATAAGTGAGATAGGCAAAGTTTTATTTCATCAGCAGATAAATAGGAGCTGGTGACGTACTCCATTTCTACTGCAAATTCCAAATTTTAGTCAAACTTTCTAAAAATTTTTTTGGCTTAGATAGGGATAGATCGCAAAAAATTGTTTACCCCGTAGTTATTTATATACTACTGGGGCTTGAAAAATTTGCCTCAAAATTTAAGATTTTTACCCCATTGCCGGCTGTCTAATTGGGGTCGCTACAAAAGTATGAAAGCGAGTGCGTCAATAGCCCCTAAATAAAATGTAAAGTTATAACTAAAAATTTATAAAAAAATCTGCTTTTAGAGCAGATTTTTTTAAAATAAATTGTATTTTTGTTTTAATAAAATTTATATGAGAATAAAAAGTGATTAGAGCAGGTTATTTTATGTAAATCATTTTTATTGTTCGCATTTTTTAGGTTTTATGATTCTTATTTTTTCTGATAGTGCCTCGGGAGAGACTTGAACTCTCACTCTTTTGCAAGAACGGGATTTTGAGTCCCGCGCGTCTACCAGTTCCGCCACCGAGGCTTAAAGATATTTTTTTATTTTAAAGATTTTGCCCTACAACCACATAAGGGTATAGGGTTTCTAGCACTCAACGTAGTGCTGGGTGAGTCTTGCGCGTCTACCAGTGGGAGGTTTACCCAGTATCTCGTATGGTGCTGGGCTACCGAGGCATATCTACGAAATTTCCAATTTTCAACCTTGCCTACCGGTAGGTAGGTTTTCAATCAATTTTCAATTTTCAAACATATTCTGAAATTTAAAGTTTAAAACTCAAAACGCAAAATGCAAAATTACAATTTAAAACATAAAAATTTTTATTTTATTAGTCTTCCTTTGGAAAAGAGCCTGCCTCGTACTCGCTACGGGAAGGTTGGAGGATTTTTAAATTTTTAATTTTAAAATTCTCCTTAGTTCCCATTTGCCAAAGGGGGACTATTTGAGTTTTGAACTTTGAGTTTTATATAATTAAATTTTATAATATTTTTTTTTGATTGTCAAAAATAAAAATTTAGTGTATAATAAAAAAAATAGAGAATTTGTTTAAAATATTTAAAAATTATAAAATAAATTTTTCACCTTATATAATACCCCCTCTAACTCCCCCTAAAAGGGGGAGAACGAAAAAAATAGATTTCCCCTAAAAGGGGGAGAATCGTGAAAAACAGGTTCCTCCCCTATTTAGGGGAGAGTGGGGGTAAGAATAACTGTTTCCTCCCCCTTTAGGGGAGGTTAGGTGGGGTAAAAATTAAAATTTAAAATTATAAATATCACCTCTGACTCCCCCTAAAAGGGGGAGAACGAAAGAAGTTAGAAAATTTTATGATAATTTCCATTGTTAATCAAAAAGGCGGGGTTGGCAAAACAACAACAGCAATAAATTTGTCAGCTTATCTGGCAGCGATGGGCAAGTTTGTTTTGCTTATTGATATTGATCCGCAAACAAATGCAACCAGTGGAATTGGCATTAATAAAGATAAGATTGAAAATAGCAGTTATGAAGTTTTATTAGGCGGTGTTAACGCGAGGAAGGCCTTAACAAATCTATTTATGCCAACTTTAAAAATTATTCCTTCTTCTCCTAATTTAGCTGGCGCCACCATTGAATTAGTTAACCAGCCTGGTCGGGAATTTACTTTAAAGAATAATTTATTGGAAATAAAAAACGATTTTGATTTTATTATAATAGATTGTCCACCTTCTTTAGATCTTTTAACTATCAACGGCTTAGTAGCGGCTGATTATGTTTTGATACCTGTCCAAGCCGAATATTATGCTTTAGAAGGGTTAAGCAGTCTCTTGAATACTTTTAATTTAATTAAAGAGAATCTTAAGCCGAATTTAAATATTTTGGGATCAGTTATAACAATGTATGACAAAAGAAATAGTTTGTCTCGCGAGGTGATGAATGAAATGTATAAAAATTTTCCATTTAAAATTTTTCGTTCTGTTATTCCAAGAAATGTACGTTTAACAGAAGCGCCAAGTTATGGACAATCAATTTTACAATATGATTCAAAAAGCAAAGGAGCGAAAGCCTATGAAAGATTAGCTAAAGAAATTTTAGATCATTTTATTTGGCAATAAAATAAATTAATTTTTCCCCTATCTAGGGGAATCTGCCTGTCGGTCCGCTTCGTCATAGCTTTAGCGAGGCGAGTAGGTAGGGTAATACCCCCCTTCTAACTCCCCCTAAAGGGGGGAGAACGGGAATAATGGTTTTCTCCCCTTTTAGGGGGG
>JAACEG010000080.1 GCA_011682665.1 Lysobacteraceae bacterium | reverse complement strand
ATTGAAGCTGCTTCTTTAACATTAACTTCTGGTAAATATAATGTCTTAATTTTTTTATCTCTGCACATTATAGCGGTCGGCAAAATTCCATTAACTCTTCGCAATGATCCATCTAAAGAAAGTTCTCCGATAAAAACAGCCTTCTTTAAATCATATTTTGGCAAAAATCTTTTATTATTGGCTAATAAAATACTGATAGCTATTGGCAAATCATAGGCTGGTCCTTCTTTTTTAATATTAGCCGGCGCTAAATTTATTATTACTCTTGTTTGCGGAAAAGAAAGAAAACTATTTTTAATCGCCGCCCTGACTCTTTCTCTTGATTCCTGCACTGCCGTGTCTGGCAATCCGACAATAATAAAATTACCTAATCCGCCTGAAATATCAGCTTCAACCTCTATGGGCTCAGCGTCTAAACCGATAGTCGTGGCTGAAAATACTTTTGATGACATAAAATTATATTATAAATTTTTAATCTAACGGATTTTTAATATTTTTAATTTTATTATTTGTCACATTGATATAAATTTGCGTTGTCTCTAAATAGGATCTGGTGACGAGAGTGCTTTCGTCACGACCCCAGTTAGCCGGCCGGCAATGGGGTAAAAATTTTTAGATTTTGAGGCAAAATTTTTAAACCCCAGTAGTATATAAATAACTATGGGGCAGGTAATTTTTTTAGCTTATCCTAAGGTAAAGTAATCCCGCAATACTGCGGGAGAAGAAAATTTGCTCAAAATATGGAGATTGCAGTAGAAACGGCTCTCGTCACCAGCCCCTAAATTTACTATTTTCTGTATTAATAGTTTTTGGATTTTTATTTGCATAATTTAATATAGTTGTGATATAATACAAATAAGATTTGACGGTTTTATCGCTGAATCTACGCAATTTTATTTCTTATTTTAATTTTAAAATAAGATTTTGGCTGTGATAATAATTACTTTGTTTTATAAGCTGTTTATGATTTAAAGTTTATATAAATATTTTAGCTTGTTTAGAATAATAAATCAACTAAACTAATTCGTATATAACTTGTTATCGGAAATAAATTTTGAAAATTATTTTTAAATTTATGGAAATTAAAAATTTGTTGCAACAAGGTCGTGAAATATGGGGTGACCAAAAATTAAATCTCAGTCAAATTATTGTTCGAATAGGTAAGGTGTTCGGCGACATCTGTCGTTGGGAGCGCGATGCTATAAAGGATAAAAGTTCACATAACGACGATGAACTTAAAAAAGAGCTTGGTAATATCATATTTTCGACGATTAGATGGTGCGACGACCTTGGCTATGATCCAGAAGAATGTTTAAAAATTGCAATAGATTGCCAAAGGAGATTCCAAAAATAATTTTATTATTTTTTTATTGTTAATAGTGCGATAATTTTTTATTAAAGTTAAAAATATTAAAATTATTGCAACAAAAAAACGAATGAATAATTCGTTTTTATATATAAATTAAATTTATTTAAACTCTTTCTACATATTCTCCTGTTTCCGTGTTAACTCTAATAATATCATTATTGTTAATAAATAATGGAGCATTTATTATAGCGCCCGTTTCTACTGTTACCGCTTTTGTTCCTCCTTGCGCTGTATCACCTTTAATCCCTGGAGGCGCTGATATCACTTTTAGCTCAATTTTAGGAGGTAGCTCAATCGCTACCGGCTTTTTTTCAAAATTTAAAATATTTGTTATTATTCCTTCCTTTAAAAATTTAATTTTGTCTCCTAAGATATTCTTGTTCAAAAAAAATTGCTCAAAATTGTTTTCATCCATAAAAAAATAATTCTCTTTTTCTTTATATAAAAAACTTGCTTTTATTTTTTTTAGCTCGGCTTCTTCCATTTTATCAGAACCTTTCAAAGAATATTCTAAAACATTTCCATTAATTAAATTTTTTAGTTTTGTTTTTAGAATAGCTCCCCCTCTGCCCATTTTTAAATGTTGGGCGAAAGTAACAACGTAAGGTTCATTATTAAATTTCACAATTGAGCCTAATTTAATTTCATTAAAATTCAACATAAAAAAATATAATGTGAATGCCACGAATATATTATATGAGCGTTATATTATTAGCGTCATGCATATATTCGAGTTTATTCTATCGGCTTACAAATGGAAGTAATGCCATAATACGAGCTCTTTTAATAGCCTTTGCTAACTTTCTTTGATGTTTTGAGCAAACATAACTTTTTCTTTTTGGCCTGATTTTGGCATAAGAAGAAATAAAACGACGTAAAACTTGAATATTTTTATAATCAATTTCTTCTATATTATTTACGCAAAAATGGCAATATGTCTTTCGTAAAGTATTATTTTTTTTATTCATATAGAGTAATTATTAACTAATTTGGCAATAATTTTGATAATCATAGTTGAATAAAATTTAAAAGGGTATATCCTCTACGTTTATTTCATCATCAGATTGCTGTTTCCCTGTTTGTTGATTTTTTGAATCATCTGGAACTTCAATTACAGGCTCGGAATTACTTTCAATATTTTGATTTTGGGGGCTTTTATAATTAGATTGATTTTGTCCAAATTGAGAATTTTCAGCTCGATCTAACATAATCATATTAGTAGCTATAATTTCAGTACGATATCTTTTTATATTATCCTGTCCTACCCAATCTCTTGTTTGCAATCTACCTTCAATGTATACTTTTTTGCCCTTTTTTAAATATTGTCCGCATATATCTGCTAATTTTCTCCAAGCAACAATATTATGAAATTCAACTTTTTCCTGCCTTTGGCCTGATTGATCCGTCCAAGATAAATTAGTTGCCACAGAAAAAGAAGCTACAGTTTGTCCTGAAGGAATAGTTCTAATTTCAGGATCTCTTGTTAATCTGCCAATAATCATCGCTTTATTTAAGTCCATAAATTTAATTTTAATTTGATTTAATAATATAATTTGTAAACGTTGATTAATTTAGTAACAATTTTAATAATTTTAGTTGGATAAAACTTAAAAAATTGTTTTGTATTTTAGATTTTGAATTTGTAATTTGTAAATTGTAAATTGTAAATTTTACCCTGTTAAATAAGCCTTTGGCTTAGCTTTGCTATTTAACAGGGTTTACCCTGTTAAATAAGCCTTTGGCTTAGCTTTGCTATTTAACAGGGTGAATTGTAAACCTGCCTGCCGGCAGGTAGGAAAATTGAAAATTGAAAA
>JAACEG010000079.1 GCA_011682665.1 Lysobacteraceae bacterium | reverse complement strand
CAACTCCGTTTAATGAACAATCCGCAACTCTCCCAAACGACATTCCGTCCTGCCGATACGCCTCGCTCCCAACTTCAACGCCTTTTTTCCAATTCACTATATTTTTAACAAAGTCCCACCCGTTTTTGTAATTTTCAATTTTCTTGACTATCTTCTCGTATTTCGGCTGAAAATATTCCGCGTCAAACCTGCGTGCTTCGTCTATTTCTTTTTTCGTTGTTTCAAAAGATAAAATATGCTCTGGCTTGTAATCCAATAAATCAACTTCTTTCAAAAGCGCTTCTTCCGCTTCTTTGTAAAGCTGTTTTGATTGGGTCTGTTTCTCATAAGCGGATTTTACGATTTTTTCTATTTGGAGTTGGAAGGATTGAGGGAGGATTGGAATTTTAAATTTTTTAATATTTGAAGGCAACAAATGAAGTTGCCCAGTCGCACCTGTAATAAATTTCTCAATCTGTGCTTGTCCGAAATATGACAATAAAAAAACATCTAAAAAGGCGGGGTTTATCTTTGCACCTCTTATAACAGTTACTTCCGAAACAGTAGCTATTTTTTCTCTCTCATAATTTATAGCTATTTTTCCGATGGAACCCTTGCCGATTGATGAAATTAAAACATCATTTATGTTCAAATAAAACAATTCTGTCTCATTAGTTTTTAACAACCCATCAATATTTATTAAGTTTTTTCTCAAATCACCAGATCTTACAACTAAAGTTTTTGCATTTTCTTCGTATTGCGGAGTTTTACCCGTTAAAATATCCTTGCTAATATCTTTTAAATAATTCCATTGATGGTTAATTATTTTTTTCTCAATTTCCAAATATTCCGGTTTAAAAAACTCCGCGTCAAACCTGCGCGCTTCTTGAATATCTGATTTTTTTATGATTGAAATTTGTGGCATGGTTATTTTTGACTGAATATTTCAGATGGAATTAACATTTTTTTACTAAAAAATAAAATTTCTTTCCCTTCTCTCGCTTTATATGCTGAATGATTAAAAGAATATTTTTTTGTTCTATTTTTCAAAACCCACTTATAAATATTTTTAATATTGTCAGTATCATCATAAGAAACAATCCAATTAATATTTTTTATTCTTTTGACAACATCAGCAACTTCTTTGTGCTGATTATTTTTATAATGATTCATATATAAAGATGCTCCTTTTAAATAATATGGTGGATCAAAATAAAAAATAGTTTTTTTATTATTTGATTCTTTTTGCATCTTCTTAACTAATTTAAGTGCGTCAAGATTATAAAAATCAATTTGTTTTTTATACTTTGATATTAGCCTAATCCTTTTGATAAGTTCTAATTTATTAAAACGACAATCTATTTTATACTTCCCATTTTGATTTTTCCCTCCAATTACACCAGCATTTATAATTCCTGAAATATTTGTTCTATTCAGAAAAAAGGTAGAAAAACCTAAATCTAAGAGCTTTGATTTCTTCTTATTTTTCTGAATTTCCTTTGCTTTTTTCCAGTTTTCAATATTTATTTCTGTATTTTCAATTAAGTCACAAAGTTTTTTTGTATTTTTAAAAACAGAATACCAAAAAGCATAAATAGAACGGTCGTAATCATTGATTGTAATTTTTTCTACTTTTCTTTCTATTAATAAATACAAAGCAACGGAAGCACCGCCAGCGTATGGTTCTATATAATGTCCGTTAATGTTGTTATCAATACAAATTTTAGCAATAAACTTCGCTAATTTATTTTTTCCGCCAGGATATCTTAATGGTGAATAAAACATATTATTTTTTAGGATTTTTAAAATGCGTAATATTTAACATTGCGCTAATAATAATTGACATAGCAATTGTTTGCTCAAAATTAGCGGAATTAGCATAATCATGTGCACCAGCTTGTAACAACTGAATTAAATTTTGTGCTTTTGTAATACTATTATTTGATAGTGTAGTTTTTTGATTTTGTGTTAAATTTTTCTTAGCTTCTAAAAAATTGCTATTCGTATAGCCAGCGATATCTTGATTTTCAAAGGTTGCAGACTCAACAAGCAATCGCAAAGCCATCCTTATTAAATTAGGAAATGTATTAGATAATTCACTTTTATTTTTTTCATAATAATTATATAAATCGAATATATCTCTATAGATATCGTTAGTTATCCCCTTTTTTAAAGATATTTTTTCTCCAAAGATTTTATTTTTATTATTATTCTGACGCCTTGTATTTTTTATTGGAACAGATTCTTTTTTATAATTTACAAGTTTTGTGTCATTTTTATCAAACTTTTTTATTATATCTTTAAACTCTAAAATTTCATCTAAATGTTTTTTAATTTTATATTTATCTTTTCCCCTTGAACTTATTGTGCCATTAATTTTTAATTCGGCAATTTTATTCAAAATATTATTTGCCTCTTTTTCATTGTAAACTGAGATTAAGTTATCTTCTTTGTCAAAAGAAAAACCTATTTCTTTTAATTTACTCTCGGTTAAAATATTATTTTTCATAATATTTTCATTTAATCCCGGATTTCTACTAATTAAACCAGTAGCTTTTTCAAATTTTAAAAACAAACTTTTTTCTTTTTTCCTAAAATTATATTTGAAATAATCTCTTTCTAATTGACCCCAAGACCCATTACTCATGTGTTTTCTTTCAATATTATCTAAAGCGATTTCCTTGCTACAAATATTACACGGAATTTCTTTTAAATTTAATAATTCTTTCGGTTCTATCTCTATGAACATACCGCCACCAAAAGCCTGATATATTTTTTTATTTTGTAGATACTTCAATACCGCAATTCTCCTATTTCCATCAAATATAATATATTTGTTATTTTCATTAACAACTGTTGGTAATTCACTAAAATCGTAATGTTGCCCCATTTCCACTAATAATTTTGGTAAATTCCACTTTGTTTTTTCATTTTCAACAGCTTTTTTTATAATATCAAAATCAGAAAAATTTGGGTCCATTGGGTCTCTTGGATTTTCAGTCCACAAATGTAAATTTTCAATTTTAATTTTTTTAATTTCTTGTCTCATAATATTTTTTAAAATTAATCCCTCCAAAAACTCAACCCATTCTCCTTCCCCCACTTCTCAAAAGCAAAAGCGATGTCGCCTTATTTACTCCTCTCCTTCAAAATCTTCTTAACCTCCCGATCAAAATCAGAAATATAATTTTTATCCTGCTCTTTTTTATATTTTGTGAAT
>JAACEG010000078.1 GCA_011682665.1 Lysobacteraceae bacterium | reverse complement strand
AAGACATACCATTTATAGTTATTTTTGCGGGGCAATTATTGATAAAATTAGCGTAATCGCATTGTGTTGCTTCTGTCTTCGGTTGCAGAACTTGTTCTGTGAAAAAACCTTCTGGATACTTCATCTCAAACCCATACTTTTCATTCCGATAGGTTTTCCAATCCGCGGTTTCGTCTGGCGTTTTTTCTCTAACCGCAGTTTTATCTTCCGTCTTATTATTATCAACAACAACATCTTTTTTAACCGGCTCGGAAACTTTTTTATGCTTCCCAATCATCCATCCTCCTGCGAAAATAATCATCCCCACTCCCGCGAAAATAATCACAGCTAAAAGAGTTTTTACCGCGATGATTGATAAAGGTTCTTTTTTGTTTGGCATAGATTTGGTTTAGTTGATAAATTTTTATAAAAAATAATTTTCTAACTTCCAATTTCATAACTTCTTTTTTCTATTCCAATAGCCATTTCCAGAGAGGAATATATTTAATTTTTTTATTTTCTATCATTTCTTCTCCTTCTTTATCATCAGTAATTATCAATCCGCTTTTTAAATCAAATTCTTTCATCGCCTTGAGAAGAGAGCCGATTTCTCTTTTTTTTGTTTTAATATCATCTAAATTCCAACAAACCTGAATTAGCTGGCTAACTTCTAATTTTTCTTTGACGACAAAATCAACTTCCCGATGCTGTTCGTCTTTCCAATAAAAGAATTCTAAACGCGGACCTATCGCTTTTCTTCTTTTTAATTCCAAATAAACAAGATTCTCCGCCAGCTTTCCCAAGTTTTGGCTAAATCTGAAACCAATCGCGTTAGCTAATCCGGGATCAACCGCGTAAACTTTACGCGGGCTTTTTTCCTGTTCTTTAACTTTCCATGAAAATATTTTAAGAGAAAAAACCAAATACGACGCCTCTATATAAGAATAAAATTTTTGGACAGTATTAGTTGAAATATCTAATGCTTTTCCCGCAGAGCTGAAAGTTGTTAGCGCGGAATTATTGCTCAAGTAGAATTTAACCAAGCTTTTCAGGCTTTCTTTTTTTCTTATTTTATATCTTTCCGATATGTCTTTATTAATAATATCATTAAAATAATCCAAAAGCAGTTCCTTTTTTGTTTCCGTGAAAACTATCTCGGGAAAAAGTCCGAATTCCAAAGATTCGTTTAAAATCCTTTTTATTTTTATTCTGTTTTCAATCAGCGAAAGTTGGCTGTCTATTTTAATTCCCTTAAACATTAAAAGTTCCTTAAACGAAAGCGGCAAAACGGTCTGGCTTAGATGGCGTCCGGTTAAGAGCGTCGCTAATTCTTTGCTTAGCAATTTAGCGTTAGACCCGGAAACTATTATTTTTGCTTTATCCAATTCCTGCGCTGTTCTAACCCACTTTTCCCATTCTTTTACCTCCTGAATTTCGTCAAGAAAAACATAGGGCTTTTTTGCGCTTCCGACTAATTCCAGATAAACCTCAAAAATTTTTTCCAACAGCGCTGTATCTAATTTTTCCCAACGCGGATCTTCAAAGTTTATCATTAAAATATCTTCTCTTTTAGTTCCTTTTTTTATCAGATCATCGGCCATTTGCTTCATCAAAAAGGACTTCCCGCTTCTTCGGGGACCGGTAATCACAACTATTTGATTACTCGCTAAAAATTTGTTCAGTTTGTCCAGATAAAAACCTCTTCTAATTCCGGTATTTAAATCTTTCTGCCAAAAATTCCAATCGTTTAAGATGTCTAGTATTACTTTTTTGTTCATTTTATTTTGCTTATTCTACAAAATCCGCGCTTTTTGTCTAATATACTAACATATAATAGACAAAACTGTCAAAATTCACTTTTTCCTGTGAATTTGAAAGTGGTTTCGTATTCAGATAATTTCAAACATCCCAGATTTTTCTCTTGCGGCTCATAAGTCCCTTTACTTGCCTTTACTTGAAAACAATAAAGGTTTTTAAATCTAGAAACATAATAAAGTGTAACATAATAATAATTATTTATTTTTGAAAAATCTACATTATATTCATGTTTTTTGGGAGAGGTTAATATCAAACTAACTTTTGCATCACTAATTAAATTATTATTTGGATCTAAATAACGAAACCAAATTGTCATGCTATCTTCTTCTTTATCTGGAATCACCCCTGCTTCAATGGAAGTCGGACCGAATAAAATATATTTAATAAGTCCTTGCTGAGCAAATGACGAAAGGTTTTGAGAATTAAGAATCGCCTCTTCAATAAGCTCGGCAGAAAATTCTTTTGATTCTCCAACTTTGAGAAATTCTGAACCAATCTTATTTTGGAGATAATCCTCAATATAAACTTTTTGTTCCTCTGTTAGTTTAATTTTCTCCACATGATTGATTTGCTTTAAATATTTGTCTAAAGCCCGCCTTGCCAAATGAGTAATTCCTTCTCTTGGTTGAGCTGTCTCAATAAAAACATCGGATTTACCTAATTCAAATTCAAGTCTTTTAAAACAATTGGTATCTGAACAAGGATATTTTTCTCCCTCAACGGTGATAACCACATCCTTAATCTCGGAAAACTGTTTTAGAGTATTATCAATAGCAGTTTGCAGGGAGGTATTCTCGCATGAATCAAAATACATACAAGCGCCTTTCTTATCAATAACGCAAGTGGCATTTAAGGCTAGGTTAAAATCAACATAAGCGACTCCTTCTTTTATTTCTAGACTTTTTACTCTAACTCTATCCTCATATATCGCGGGATTTAACATTTCATTTTCTAAATATTTTTTATGTTTTTCTACTCTATCTTTTTTTAAAGGAATTCCGCGAGCAAGAAAATAAAAACCTTGTTCTTTTTCTTCCTGAGTTGGACCGTTTATCAATTCATTAATGGCAATTTTAGCCATTTTTTCTGTTTCTTTTTCATTGGAGATGGTACGGACAACTGAAGCAGTGCTTTTACATCCTCCCTCCTTAACCGATTTATTATTATTAAAATACAATTTTACCTGCGCTGTTTTTTCTACTGGAATATTCTCTTCTGATACTTTTTGTGTTTTAACATTTTTTTGGTCATTCTCAATCAACCACCCTCCCCCGACAATAATCGTCATCACTCCCGCGAAAATAATCACCGCTAAAAGAGTTTTTACCGCGATGATTGATAAAGGTTCTTTTTTCACGTTTTTGTAAATAATTTTATTGAAATTTCTTCCTGACTTTCGTCAGGACTCCATTCTATTTTAATTTTGCCTTGCTCTGCAAAACTTTCCCGATT
>JAACEG010000011.1 GCA_011682665.1 Lysobacteraceae bacterium | reverse complement strand
ATTTATAAAAATATTTATCCTGAATTAGAAAAAAATAAAAACAACATTTTAGACGAAATAAAGAAAGAGACAGCAAAATTTGAAAAAACATTAGAAAAAGGATTAAAAAAATTCAAAATTCAAAGTCTAAAACTTGAAACTCAAAACCAAAATACAAAAAATAAAATAATTACAGGAAAAGTTGCTTTTGATCTCTTCCAAACCTATGGTTTTCCTATTGAAATAATTGAGGAATTAGCTAAAGAGCATAATTTGAGCGTTGATAAGAAAGGTTTTCAAAAAGAATATAAAAAGCATCAACAACTTTCGCGGACAGCTTCCGCAGGAATGTTTAAAGGCGGGTTGGCAGACGCAGGTAAAGAGGCAACTAAATATCATACAGCAACTCACTTGCTTTTAGCCGCTTTAAGACAAATTTTAGGCAACCATGTTTATCAAAAAGGAAGCAATATAAATAGCGAGAGGTTAAGGTTTGATTTTTCACATCCTAAAAAATTAAGTAATGATGAAAAAAGAAAAGTAGAAATTTTAGTGAATGAACAAATTCAAAAAAAATTACCAGTAACTTATTGAGCCTTAAGAAAGCAAAAGAATCCGGAGCTATGGGAATTTTCAATTCTAAATATGGAGATAAAGTAAAAGTTTACACAATAGGAAAAAAAGGAGAAATTTTTAGCAAAGAAATTTGCGGAGGACCGCATGTCAAAAATACTTCTGAATTAGGAAATTTCAAGATTAAAAAAGAGCAATCTTCTAGCGCGGGAGTCAGGAGAATAAAAGCTGTTTTAGAATAAAAAATTAATTCCTCACCTATATAGGGAAGGTTGGAGGGGCAATACTCTCCCTCTAACTCCCCCTGGGGGAGAATAGAAAAAAGGGTAAAATTATAATAAAAGCGCCCGTAGCTCAACTGGATAGAGTGTCTGGCTTCGAACCAGAAGGTTGCGGGTTCAAATCCTGCCGGGCGCACATAATAAACTTACTGTGTAATTAATTCCTACTGCACCTACTGCAATCGTCATATTCTAGTTAAATCTTCTAAAAATTTTTCCCTGCAGTATTTCAGAATTAACTTCCAAAGTAGGCTAATTCCGTAATACTGCGAAATTAAAAAATTTTTCTCAAAATCTGGCAATGTAAATCTATGAAAAACAAAAAATCCCTATAGGGATTTTTTGTTTTTCACAATTTTTTGTAAAAAATAAAATTTTATTTTTTAAGCGCGTCTTTCAAATTTTTTCCTGCTTTAAACTTTGGCACAGTAGTTGCTTTAATTTGGATTGTTTCTCCTGTTTGAGGATTTCTTCCTGTCCTTGCCGCTCTTTTTTTAGCTGAAAAAGTTCCGAAGCCTGTTAAGGCTACTTCTTTTCCAGATTTCAAAGTATTAGTTATAAGATTAGTAAAAGCCTCAATAAAATTTTCAGCGTCTTTTTTACTAGCCTCTATTTTTTCAGCTACAGCTGAAATTAGTTCTGATTTATTCATTTATACTCACCCCCTTTCTATAAAAATAATTTGTTTAAATGCTTATATGTTTTTATCTTGCGTATTCTAAAACACGCATTTCTCTGATTATATTAACTCTTATTTCTCCTGGATATTTTAATTCTCTTTCTATTTCTTTGGCAATATTTTTAGCTAATTTATGTGCCTGAAGATCAGTCACTTTTTCAGAATTAACAAAAACTCTTATTTCTCTTCCAGCTTGAATCGCATAAACCTTATCAACACCTTCAAAATTTTTAGCTATATCTTCAAGCTCCTTTAATCTTTGGATATATTTTTCATAAGTATCTTTTCTTGCTCCTTGTCGCGCTCCAGAGATAGCATCAGCGATTTTTACAATTATTGCTTCTAATGTTGGGGGATGATCATCATGATGAGTAAGAATTGGGATAATAACTTCTTCTGGAAGTTTAAATTTTTTAGCAATATCTCTCCCAATTTCCGGATGAGTTCCCTGTATTTCTTGATCAACCGCTTTCCCAATATCGTGTAACAATCCCGCTTTTTTAGCTACAGCAACATTTGCCCCAAGCTCTTCAGCTAAAATAGCTGATAACTGCGCTACTTCTACACTATGTCTTAATACATTTTGTCCATAACTTGTACGATATTTTAATCTGCCTAAAATTTGAATTAATTTCGGATTTAAACCTGCAATTCCTGTTTCATAAATAGCATCTTCCCCAGCTTTTTTAATATCAATTGATAGTTCCTTTTTAGCAGAAATAATAGCTTCTTCAATTCTGCCAGGATGTATTCTCCCATCTTTTATCAACTTTTCTATCGCGATTTTTGCAACGTTTCTTCTAATAGGATTGAAGCCTGATATTGTCAATGTTTCTGGCGTATCATCTATTATAATTTCAATACCAGTTAATTGTTCAATAGCCTTAATATTTCTTCCTTCTCTCCCAATAATTCTTCCTTTCATTTCATCATTGGGCAAAGCGACAGATGTGGTTGTTGTTTCAGCAGTATGCGCGGAAACGCACCTTTCGATAGCGGAAATCAAAAGTTGTTTAGCTTTTTTGTCGATTTCTTCTGAAGATTCTTTTTCAAGTTTTCTAATTCTTGACATTAAATCTTCTTCAGATTCTTTTTCTACTAGATCAAGCAAAATATTTTTAGCTTTACTTTTTGTTAAAGTTGCTATTTTTTCTAATTTTTTAATTTGACTGTCGCGAATCTCTTTTATCTTTTCTTTAATCTTTGTAATATAAAAATTTTCTTTTTGAATTTTTCTTTCCTTATTCTCCATTTCTAAAATTTTTTTATCAAAAATTTCTTCTCTTTTCTCTAATCTTAATCTCATTTTTGATAATTCTTTGCGTCTTGAATATTCTTCTCGTTTTGCTTCATCAATAACTTTTATCGATTTATCCCTTGCCACTAAAAGAATTTCCCTGGCTTTTTCTTTTGTTTTAGAAATAAGTTCTGCTGACTTCTTTTCGGCTTGGTCAGACTGCTTTAAAGCTATTGTTTTTCTGAGCAAATAACCTACTGCAATACCAGAAAATATTCCAATAGTTAAAAATAATACATCCATCATATTTTTTATTTCTCAAAGAACTAATAACACAATTTTTGATTTTGATTAAGGGCTGGTGACAAGAGCGTTTTCGTAACGACCCCAGTTAGCCAGCCGGCAACAGGGTAAAAATTTTTAGATTTTGAGACAAATTTTTTAAATAATTTTTTTAGTCTACCCTAAGGTAAGGTAAAAAAATTTGAAGAAAATTTGACCAAAAGATGAAAATTGCAGTAGAAACGGCTCTCATCACCAGCCCCTGATTAATATGCAAATTTGAAATTAAATTTAAAAACAAAACAAAAA
The DNA here is from genome assembly GCA_011682665.1 of Lysobacteraceae bacterium. Lineage (GTDB taxonomy): Bacteria > Patescibacteriota > Patescibacteriia > JAACEG01 > JAACEG01 > JAACEG01. The sequence goes on along the minus strand of JAACEG010000011.1, from coordinate 11,134 downwards.
ATTGATTACAGATTTTTGGTTTTCAGTAAAATTAAATTTTATTTTTTTTGTATTCATTTCTAGATATTTTTTTCTAAAATTTTCAATAATTCTGTGTTTATTAGTTGTTTGAAATTGTTTACTAATTTAAAATTTTATTTTTTTGTATTTTCAAAATATAGAAAAACAAAATTTTGAATTTATTTATCATTTTTATTACTTTACGATTTTATCAATAATTCCATACTTTAAGGCCTCTTCAGCAGACATATAATAATCACGGTCGGTATTTTTTTCAATTTTGGGAAGGTTTTGACCAGTATGTTTTACTAAAATTTTGTTTAATTTATCTTTTAGTTTTAAAATATATTCTGCTCTAATTTTGATATCTGACGCTTGCCCTTCAGCTCCGCCCATTACTTGATGGATCATAATACTTGAATTTGGTAAGGCAAATCTTTTATGCTTAGCGCCCGCAGATAATAATAAGGCTGCCATTGAAGCCGCGCTTCCAATACAAATAGTTGAAATATTTGGTTTTACATATTGCATAGTGTCATAAATCGCCATACCTGCTGTTACAGAACCGCCGTTGCTGTTTATATAAAGTTTAATATCCCTATTTTTGTCTTCATTCTCTAAAAATAAAAGTTGCGCGATAATCATGTTCGCGACAGCATCGTCAATAACAGAACCTAAAAAAATTATCCTGTCTTTTAAAAGACGCGAGTAAATATCATAAGCTCTTTCTCCAGAATGTGTTTTTTGAATAACTGTTGGAATTAAATACATAAATTATTTAATATTTAAAGTTTGCGATTGGAAATTATTTAAAAAGTTTATTTTAAAACTTTCCAATTTTTAGCTCTAAATTTTAAACTACTAATTTTAGATTTTAAAATACTAATTCTTAATAACTTTAGTTTCTCATTATTTAGCCATTTAGTCAAGTATTTTTGATATTTAAATGATCATCCAGCCATTAGCGGTTTTTTTTAGCTGTCCGTTTATTGTAAAGCCAGCGGCTTTTTTATGTCCGCCACCATTAAAAAAATTTGCAAAATAAGAAAGATTAATATTCTCTTTTGTCGTTCTTAAGCTAACTTTTATATTATTTTCTTGCTCTTTTAAAATCATAACGAAATTTGGTCCCTTTAAATTATTAAAAAAATTTACTAAATCTTCAATTTTTTCAATAAAACCATCTTCTTCCGCTTTTCTCATTTCATTTTTAGGGATAACAGTATAAGCAAAATTATATTCTCTATTTTTTTCTATTCTTTCAAAAGGCTTTCCCCAAAATTTTAGAGTGTCTATTTCTTTATTCTTATAATTATTATGGTTGAATTTGGCAATATTCGCGCCTTTTTTTAACAAATAAGATGATATTTCAAAAGCCTCTCTTGATGTCCCTTTGTTAGAAAAATTATTAGTATCTGTTAAAATTCCGAGTAATAAAGCTGAAGCTGTATCCTTATCTATTTCAAAATTAATGGTTTTAAAAAACTTAGTTAATATTTCTGTTGTTGAAGAAGCGCCACTGTCAACTAAATTAATATTTCCAAAATTATTATTTGAGATATGATGATCAATATTTATAATTTTTAGATTATTTATTATTTTTTCTAGACCGGTGTGTTCTAAATTACCGCAATCCAAGGTTATTACTAAATCAAACCTTTTCCTATTAATTTTTTTTTTATCAAAACTAACAAAATTTAAAAAAGGCATATCCTTATAATTATTATCTCCTTCTATATAAATTTGATAATTTTTTCTTTTTTTCTCTAAATATTTTTTTATTGCAAAAATAGAACCTAAGGCATCGCCATCTGGTCTTTGGTGAGCAATAATTAAAATATTTTTCGCTGATTGAATAGCTGATTCTATTTTTAACATAATATTATTCAAACAAATTTTTCTCTTCATCTTCTATTAAAAATTTAATCAAGGGAGAATGTTTTAGGGATAACCTTTTGCAAATTAGATGTTTGAAATAACTTGTTCTTTTGTTCAATAAGGTTAAAATTTTCCCCTTGAATTTGTCCGGCAAAACTGAAATATAAATTTTTGCTTCTTTGCAATCTTTCAAAGTTTTAACTTTAATAATTGTTACTAAACAATTTTTTGGAAAATCAATGTTCTTTGACATAATATCGCCAAGTTCTTTTTTTATTGATTCATTCATTTGTAAATATCTATAATTTATTTGCATAAAAATTATTTAAAAAATTCATTGCAACTGCGGATTAGCAAATTGCGGATTAGCAAACTTTAGTCTGCGTCTTAAAGCGCAGACTAAAGTTTGCTAATCCGAAATAGTTATTATTAATCAACTATAACTAAACTTTTGGGATTATTTCTTCCTTTTTATAAACAACTATTTTGTCATCTTTATGAATAATTGGTTCCCCAACAAAAACCATCCCAAACTCTTGTCCTTTTTCAACAAAAGAAACCTCTTGCTTTCCTGATTGCAAACCTTTGATTTCCCCTTCACTTATTTTATTATTATCGCGCCAAATTTCCGCCTTGCAGTTTTTCTCAACTTTTCCGCTTAAAACTTTTCCTCCTATTATCATTGATTTTTTTTCTGTTTTAAAAATTTTAAGCACAGATAATTTTGCTATTTCTTTTTCTATAATTTGGACTCCAATCATTTCTTTTACGATTTTTTTAACATAATCTAATAAGTCATATATAATTTGAAATAGCTTAATGTTAATATTTTTTTCTTTAGCCATTGAATCAACCCCTAGGGCTGATTTAACATTAAAACCCACTAAAATTGTTTGACTGCTTTTTTGTTGATTATTAATAATTCCTTCTGTTTGCAGAATATCAGATTCTGTAATATTTCCTAATCCTCTATTAATAATTTTTATTTTGATTTTATTTGATTCAATTTTTTCCAAACTTTCAATTATTACTTCTGTTGATCCTAAAACATCAGATTTTAAAAGAATATTCAAAGAATTTCCTTGATCTTCTTTTTCTTCATAATTCTTGCTATAAATAAATTGTTTTGTATTGATTTCATTTCTTTGCGTTTTTTTAATTTTCCCCCTTTTACTAACAACTTCCAAGATATCCCCAACTTGCGCTAAATTTTTTATTCCTGAAATTCTTACAGGGGTTGAAGGAGGAGCTTTTTCAATTTCTTCTCCCTTATAGTTTCTCATCATTCTTATTTTTCCAGAAAATTGTTTATTAATGTTTATAAGATCATTTTTATTTAATATTCCTTTTTGGACTAAAACTGTCATGATATTGCCTTCCCCTTTATCTAATGAAGATTCAATAATAGTTCCGATTGCTTTTCCTTTATAATCAACATCTAATCTTTCTTTGTCAATATCAATTGTCAAAAGTAACATATCAAGTAGCTCATTTATTCCTATCCCTTGTTTTGCAGAGATAGGGACACAAACAATTTTTCCCCCCCAATTTTCTGCAAGCACATTATGGCTCGCAAGCTCTTTTTTAACTTTATCTACATTGGCTTCTTTTTTGTCAATTTTATTTATAGCGACAACAAAAGGAATTTTTGATTTTTCAATAATTTTTATTGCTTCTATTGTTTGGGGTTTTACGCCGTCATCAGCCGCCACGACCAAAATCGCAATGTCAGCAATGCTCGCCCCTCTAGATCTCATAGCCGTAAAAGCTTCATGCCCTGGAGTATCAATAAAGGTAATTAAACGATTGTTTCTATTGATTTGATATGCACCAATATGTTGAGTAATTCCTCCAGCTTCTTCGCCAATAACATTAGTTTTTCTAATCATATCTAAAAGCTTGGTTTTACCATGGTCAACATGCCCCATGACAACTACAACCGGCGGTCTTTTTTTAATATCGTCATTTTTATTTTTTTTTAATAAATTAACAAGATATTTCTCCCTATCTAACTCCTTGTCTTTTTCTTCTATATCTATTTTTTTTGTTTTAGCTCCTAACTCCATGGCAATAATAGCGGCTGTATCATAATCAATTTTTTCATTAAGAGAAATAAAAATTCCATTTTTTATTAGAATTTCCATAAGTTTATTAATTGGGATGGAAAGCAGGGAAGCAAAATTTTTTACGGTTATCAAGGAGGGGATTTTTATTTCTTTATCTTTTAAACTCACTTTTTCTTTTTCCTTTTCCTTTTCCTTTTGATCTTCAATAAGTTTTTTATATTGAATTAATATTTTATTCCAATCATTCAAGACTCTTTTCGCTGTTTGTTTGTCAATCTTGATTGCTTTTGCGCCAATATCAACACCAACCGCGGATAAAATTTTACGCAGTTCTTGGGGAGATATCCTTAGTTTTCTTGCTAATTCAGAAATATTCATAGATTATTTTTTATTTATTATTTTATTAACTTATTTTATTAACCTTACTATAATTTGATAAATTAGTCAATAAAAACCCTTTAAATATATAAATAGGGGCTGGTGACGAGAGCCGTTTCTACTGCAATTTTCATCTTTTGGTCAAATTTTCTTCAAATTTTTTACCTTACCTTAGGGTAGGCTAAAAAAATTATTTAAAAAATTTGTCTCAAAATCTAAAAATTTTTACCCCGTTGCCGTCTGGCTAACTGGGGTCATTACGAAAACGCTCTCGTCACCAGCCCCTAAATATTTAAACATTTTAATATATATTAACACGTAAATTTTTTCTCTTTTAAATTTTTTTAAATTATTGTAAAACAAACGCGACTACGTCTATTTTACAATAATTAAAAAAGTTAAAAAAAATTTAAAAAGTTAATAATAGATTTTCTTAATAAAAAAGCCATAAAAATATTATGGTTTTTTGTACCGCTAACGGGAATTGAACCCATGTTTTCGCCGTGAGAGGGCGACGTCCTAACCCCTAGACGATAGCGGCTAAAATTATTTATTTGTATCTCCGCCAAATCTTCTTTTACGATTTTTAAACCAATTAAGCGCCTTGTCTAAATCATCTTCAGAAAAATCAGGCCAGTAAACATCTGGAAAATAAAGCTCGCTATATGATGATTGCCAAAGAAGAAAACCAGAAAGCCTTTGCTCTCCAGACGTCCTAACAATTAGGTCAGGGTCAGGCAATCCCGCAGTATAAAGTTTATTATTCACTATTTCTTCTGTTATTTTGTCAAGAGGTATTTTTTCTTTTATAATTTTTTTTATAGCATTAACAATTTCTGTTCTTCCTCCATAGCTGATAGCAATATTTAAAAAACCTTTCTTGCCATTTTTAGTTGCTTGTTCCATTTTTTTAATACTTTTTTGCATATCCAATGATAAATCAGAGATTCTTCCAATAATACGCACACGTATATTTTGTTTTTTAAAATATTCTATTTCGTTTATCATCGCGTTTTTTAGCAATTTCATTAAATATCTAACTTCTTTTTTTGATCTATGCCAATTTTCAGTTGAGAAAGCGTAAACAGTTAAAATTTTTATTCCTTTTTTTAAACATAACTCTCCAATTTCCTTAACTTTATCATATCCTTTACGATGTCCTTTTAAAGTTGAGAAACCTTTACTTCTTGCCCATCGCCTATTTCCATCCATTATGATTCCTAAATGGTTTATGTTTTTAGACATAATTTATTTTATAAAGAATTATTTTGTTTCTTTATGAAGCGTATGCGCTTTGCAAAATTTGCAATATTTTTTTAGTTCTAAACGATTTTTTATTGTTTTTTTATTTTTTTGAGAATAATAATTTATTCTATGGCATTTGGAACATTCTAATTTTATTAAATTTTCTTGAGACATAATAATGCGGTAATTTTCAATTTACAATTTTCAATCCCCGATAGTAAAAACTTCGTTTCACTACAGGGCAGGCAATTTTCAATGATTTAATTTTTAAAATATTAAATAATATTTATAAATGCCCCTCTCTAACTCCCCATGGGGAAAATTATAAAAATTGTAATGTGATATTAATTAGTTTATTAAAAATTTTTGGAGCCAGCGAAGGGATTCGAACCCGTGACCTACTGTTTACAAAACAGTTGCTCTAACCAACTGAGCTACGCTGGCATGATTATGACCGGTACTTTTAATCAGCTAGAGCCGAAAATGGGATTTGAACCCATGACCTCATCCTTACCATGGATGCGCTCTACCAACTGAGCTATCTCGGCTTAGGGTCTTGCTAACAAGAAGACTTTTATCACCAGAGGAGTCCCCTCTTTATCTTAAACGCGCTGGATGCTTTACTACTGAGCTACAACGATAAATAAAAATAGTATTGTCTTTGGGCGAGAAGGAACTGTCCTATTATCTGACAAGACAAATTCCGCAATTCCGTTTCTTTTTATCATTGCGAGGAGGAACCTGCTGGCAGGTAGACAATCCCAAAAAAAATCCTGTCATTGCGCGAGGAGGAATGACGAAGCAATCCCAAGATTGGGATAATATTCATGGGATTGCTCCGCCCCATCTCCGCCAATTGGTGGAGGCGGAGCTCACAATAATAAAGAGTTTATTCATGTGATTGTCGCTCTGTCGGATGGCCACCCATGACATCTGGCTTCGCTTCGTTTGTAATAACAGAAAACTTTTTTTCAAAATTTTTGTAAATACTTCCTAAAACTCCGTTAACAAATTTCCCAGAAGAGGATCCGCCAAAAGTTTTTGCTAATTCTATTGCTTCATTGATCGCTACTTTAGCCGGAATGCTTTTATCATAATATAATTCATAAATTCCAATACGCAAAACATTTCTATCTATATTTGTAATTTTGTTAAGAGGCCATTCAGGCGCGTATTTTGTTATTTTTTTATCAATTTCAATTAAATTTTTAATAACTCCTACTATTATATTTTTAATAAAATTTTTTTCATCTATTCCAGGAGCAAACAATTTTATATTTTTATCTACTATTTTTTTTATATTTTTAAGAACGGTCTCGTTTTTAAATTGTTCATAATCTAAATGAAAAGGATTGCGAAAATCTATTTGATATAAAGTTTGCATAGCTATTATCCTTCCAAGATGACGATTAGACATATTATTAGCTTTTAGCTTTTAAATAATAACAAAAAAATAATAAACTAAAAAAGTTATTTTTTTTCTTTCTTTTTTTTCTTTCTCTCCTTTTCTTTTTCTTTTTCTTTTTCTTTTTTTCTATTTTTTGAATCTACGATTTTCAAAACTTGTCTGCCTTTATATGTTCCGCAATTTTTGCAAACAGTATGAGATAATACTGGTTGCTTGCATTTTGGACACTTAGAAAGATTTATTTTTTTTAAAGCATCATGCGATTGCCTTCTTTTAACTGATGATTTTGTACGACGTTTTTTAGGTACTGACATATAATATCAATTTTCAATTATCAATTTACAATTATCAATTATAAACTGGACTTATTAAACAATTTACAATTAGAAATTTACAATTATAAACTGGATTTATTTTTTAAACTAAATAACTAAATAAGAATAATAACTTAATAAACAAAAAAGTGGAAATAATGGCAAAATTTTTTGTCTTATCATTCTTTCCTAAATCTGATTTTATTTTTTGATTTCTTTTATCTCAGATTTTCTGTCTGTCAGCCATGAATCCCAAGTTGCCTGATATTGAGGAGTCGTCTTTGTTGTCAACTATGTAATTTAACCATTCTTCTGCTTCCTTAATGTGACCCTCCATCAATGCTTTCTGAAAATCAGAAGTTTTTTTATTCCAAATTTTTCAAAAAGGTCTTCTTGGGCTTCTTGCTTTGAACGAGTTTTTTCCATGTTCTGTTCCTCCTGGTCGTTTGTGTTTTTAAACTCAAATCCTTCAAGCATAAAATTTTATTTTTAAATTATTTAACTTAATAAGAATATTATCATAATAAATAAAAAAATCAATAGACTATATTCTTTTGGATGATATTTGTATATATTATCTAATCAATTTAGTGATAAAACCAAAAAGGCAAGACATTAACAAAATTTCTAATTTCCAAGCTATTATTTATTATTTGAAAATTGAATCATTGAAAATTGCCTGCCCTGTAGTGAAACGAAATTTCTACTATCGGGTATTGTAAATTGCCTGCCTGCCGGCAGGCAAGAAAATTGTAAATTGAAAATTATCCCCCTGCTTTCTTATTCTTAATTTAAAATTTTTTTAAAACTATCAAAACCATTACTAAATTGGTTCGCAGTTACAAATTATATAAATGTTATATTAGCAACTTCGTCTTCTTTATTCTTAAATCTCATTAATTTTACACCCTGGGTTGATCTTCTTGAAGAATTAACGGATTTTAAGGGAAGTCTAATAATTTGCCCAAGTTTTGAAATAATAATAATGTCTTCATCTAAATCTTTAGAATTCACAATTACCATAGCGATTAATTTTCCAGTTTTTGTTGTTATTTTTGCTGTTTTTATTCCTGAACCGCCCCTTGATTGCAAACGATATTCTGATAATTTGGTCTTTTTACCAAAGCCGTTTTTGCTAATTGCTAAAACTTGCAAATTCTTTTCTTTTACTTGCGCGTCAATAACATCCATTCCAACAACTTCGTCGTCTTTTTTTAATCTTATTCCTTTAACTCCGCTAGCGTTTCTGCCCATAGCGCGAACATTTTTTTCATTGAATTTTATAGCTTGCCCAAAAGATGTTGCAATGATAACATTATCTTTGCCAGTAGAAGGATTAACCCATTCTAATACATCATCGTTTCTAAGTTTAATCGCTATTAACCCACTTTTTCTTAAATTAATAAAATCTGAAATCTTGGTTTTTTTGATCAACCCTTTTTTTGTTTGCATTATTATATATCTATATCCTTTCAGCTCATCAAAAGGCAAAACAGCTGAAACAAGTTCATTAGGTCCTAATTGTAAAAAATTCACAATTGCGCGACCCTTTGACTGACGGGCTGCTTGCGGAATGTCATAACCTTTTAATTGAAAAACTCTTCCTTTGGTTGTAAAAAATAAAATGTCCGAATGGGTCATGGCTGTAAAAAAATGTTCTACCAAATCTTTCTCTTTTGTTGTTAGCCCAATAACGCCCTTACCTCCGCGAGATTGTGTTTTAAAATTATCAGGAGACATCCTTTTAATATAACCATCGCGTGTTATCGTAATAATAGTTGATTCATTTGGCACTAAGTCTTCTTCTGAAAATTCTCCAACAGCTCCAGCAACAATTTTCGTTCTTCGTTCGTCTGCAAATTTTTCTTTAATTTCTTTTAATTCATCTTTTACTATATTTAACATTAGCTTTTTAGAAGACAATATTTTTTTTAACTCTTTGATAATTTTTTTCTTTTCTTTTAGTTCGTTTTCAATTTTCATCCTTTCCAAATTTGCTAAATTTTGTAATTTCATTTCTAAAATAGCAATGGATTGTTTTTCGGAAAGTTTAAATTTTTCCATTAAATTAAACTTCGCTTCTTCTTTATTTTTTGATTTTTTGATTACCTTGATAACAGCGTCAATGTTGTCCAAAGCAATTTTTAGCCCTTCTAAAATATGCGCTCTCTCAAGAGCTTTTCGCAACTCAAACTTGCATCTTCTTTCAATGACTATTAACCTATGTTTGATATGCTCTTCTAAGGCTGTTTTTAAAGTTAATATTTTAGGCTCTATTCCATTAACCAAAGCAAGCATATTAAAATTAAAATTTTCTTGCAAAGGAGTGAGCTTAAATAAACGATTCAATATTTTTTTAGGATAAGAATCGCGTTTTAATTCAATAACAATTCTTATATCTTCTAATCCTTTTGATTCATCGCGTAAATCTTTAATCCCTTCTATTTTTTTATTTTTTACTAATTCGGCAATTTTTTCTATGAGAGTCGCTTTATTAACTTGATAAGGAATTTCTGTTATAATAATTCTAAATTGGCTTGTTTTTGTTTCTACTATTTCAGTTTTAGCTCGCATTGTTACTTTTCCCCGTCCAGTGTTGTAGGCTTCTTTAATTTCTTTTTTATTATAAATTATCCCTCCTGTGGGAAAGTCAGGACCTTTAACAAATTGGTTAAGATCATCAGAAGTTGAGTTCGGATTATCAATTAAATATTCAATTGCATCTATAAGTTCTCCTAAATTATGCGGAGGGATATTTGTTGCCATGCCAACGGCAATTCCTAGGCTTCCATTTAATAAAAGCATTGGCAATTTGGAGGGCAAAATTTTCGGTTCTTTTTGGCTGCCATCATAATTAGGAATAAAATCAATTGTATCTTTATCAATATCTTTTAAAGATTCTTCAGTAATTTGTTCTAATTTTGCTTCTGTATATCTCATGGCGGCCGCTTTATCTCCGTCTATTGATCCAAAATTTCCTTGTCCTTTTACTAAGGGGTAACGCAAAGAAAAATCTTGTGCCATTCTTACCATACTTTCGTAAACAGCCGCATCTCCATGAGGATGGTATTTACCTAAAACTTCTCCAACTACTGTGGCTGATTTTCTAAATTTAGCGGTATGTTTCAGCCCGATATTCCACATAGCGTATAATATTCTTCTATGAACTGGCTTTAATCCGTCACGCGCGTCAGGCAAGGCGCGAGAGACTATTACGCTCATTGCATAATCAAGATATGATTCTTTCATTTCATTAACAATCGCTAAATTTTTTATTTTTCCCTCGCCATCTGCTCCGCCAACTGGCAAATTTTCTTTTGTTACTCCATTTTCTTTGTTTATATTGTTATTTTTGTTTTTTTTCATAAAAATTTTTTAAAAAAATAAAAAAAACGACGGCCGTTTTTTTATTTTAATCTTTATACAATATATATTCTCTTTGCCTGTATGTAATTTATCATAGACTTAAAATTTTTGCAAATTTTGTAATTAAAAAAAATATCATTATCTAAGCTAAAAAGATTTTTAGAAAATTTGACCAAAATTTGGAATTTACAGTAGAAATGGAGTCTATCACCAATTCCTATTTAAACAAAAAAATAATATCCCTGCCTCGCCGGAAGACAAGCAAAAATAATTTTGATTTTCTATATCCTAAATATTATTTTTAGTCATTTCATTCAGAATATTTTTGTATTGCAAAATAAGTTTGTCTTTCATCATTTCTGTATTATCATCATCAGTAAGTATCCCCTTTTTCATAAAGTCGCTGATAGCTTCATCAATAAAATTTTCATAGGCTTCGCGAGAATAATCGCCTTGATTATTCATTTTTATTTTTACAG
>JAACEG010000077.1 GCA_011682665.1 Lysobacteraceae bacterium | reverse complement strand
AAGTGCGTCCGATTATGAGACAGCAGATTAAAAAGATTGGCGCTTCTTGTGATTGGTCAAGAGAAGCATACACTATGGATGAAAATTTGAGCAGAGCGGTAAATGAAGTTTTCTTAAGAATGTATCAGGATAGTCTTATTTATCGTGGAGAAAGAATTGTAAATTGGTGTCCTCGTTGTTTTTCGACATTAGCAGACGATGAAGTTGAACATAAACAAAAAAAATCAAAACTTTATTATATAAAATATAATTTACAAGATGAAAAAGATAATTTTGTCAAAAGTATTGTTATTGCGACTACCCGTCCAGAAACAAAAATAGGAGATACAGGTGTTGCCGTCCATCCTGATGACAAGCGATATAAAGATTTAGTTGGGAAAACTTTCAAAGTTAATTTAAATAAAATTAACATTAAAGTAAAAGTTTTTGCTGATAATGAGGTTGATAAAAATTTTGGTTCAGGAGCGGTTGGCGTAACGCCGGCTCATAGCGCTGTTGATTGGCGATGGGCGAAAAAGCATGATTTAAAAATAAAAAAAATTATTGATGAGAAAGCAAAAATGACAAAACAAGCTGGCGTTTATGAGGGATTAAGAGTAAAAAAAGCAAAAGAAAAATTTATAGAAGATTTAAAGGAGAAAAGTTTATTAGTTAAAGAGGAAGATTACGAAAAGAACATTTCTGTATGTTATCGTTGCGGGACAACTATTGAACCTTTGCCAAGTAAACAATGGTTCATATCTGTTGATAAAGAATTTAAAATTAAAAATTCTGATTTGCAAAAAAAATACGGTTCTGACAAAACAACATTAAAAAAAATAACAAAATGGGCTGTTCAGTCAGGCGAAATAAAAATTATTCCAAACAATTTTAACAAAATTTATTATCATTGGATGGACGAACTTTATGATTGGTGCATATCTCGCCAAATTTGGTTTGGACATCAAATACCAGTTTGGTACAAAAAAAATTCAAAATTCAAAATTCCTGCCTCACCGGCAGACCGGCAAAATTCAAAATTAAACAAAGAAGTATATGTGGGGATTGAAGCGCCAAAGGGAAAAGATTGGGTTCAAGATGAAGATACTTTAGATACCTGGTTTTCTTCTGGGCTCTGGACGTTCTCAACTCTTGGCTGGCCAAAGAATACAGACGACTTAAAAACATTCCATCCAACCTCTGTGATGGAAACAGGGAAAGATATTCTTTTTTTCTGGGTCGCCAGAATGGTAATGATGAGCTATTATAATTTAGGAGAAAAACCTTTTGAAAAAGTTTATTTGCATGGGATGATACGCGATAAAGAGGGAAGAAAAATGAGCAAGTCGCACCCAGAAACTTGTATTGATCCACTTGAAGTGATTGATAAATATGGCGCTGATGCTTTGCGTTTAAGTTTGGTTGCCGGGACAAAAGCGGGCAATGATATTCGGATGTATGAAGAAAAAATTTTAGGATATAAAAAATTTATTAACAAATTTTACAATATAGGAAGATTTATCCAATTTAATCAAGCAAATTTATTAGAGAACAGAAATAAAGATTTTGAAATTAAAACATTAGCTGACAGATGGTTTTCTAGTATAACACGCGAACTTATTATTAGGGTTGCTAATGATTTAAAAAATTTTAATTTTGCTTATGCTGTTGATAGAATTTATGAATATATTTGGCATGAAATGGCTGATTGGTTTGTGGAAATAAGTAAACAAGAAAAAAATTATCATTTGTTGGTTTATTCTTATATGGTAATTTTAAAATTGTTTCATCCATTTGCGCCTTTTGTGACAGAATATATTTGGCAGAGTTATAAAAGGGATAACAAGAAGAAAAGCCTATTAGTAATTCAAGAATGGCCGAATTTTAACGAGTTTAAACAAGATGAGAAAGCTATTAAAGAATTCTCTGAAGTAAAAAAAGTCGTTCTTGATATTCGCGCGAAAAGGTCAGAAAAAAATATAGCAAATAATGAAATTATGGATTTTTCTTTAAATAAAAAAATGACAGCAGAGCAGAAAAAATATATTGAATATTTTGGAAAGGCAAAACTCAACTAATCAAATTGTAAACTAATTTTTATTTGTTATTATAATTTAACAGAACAAATTTTGTAATTCTGAAAAGCGCCAAATCCCTGCCTGCTGGCAGGCAGGAAAAATTACAAATCCAAAACAGTTTTGAATTTTGCCTGCCTTGTAGGGAGTTTGTTCTTCTTTGAGGAATATTTGGATTTTAAATTTATTTGGTCCCGCAGAAATTGTGGGATTGAATTTGTAATTTGTTTATCAGATTATTTTATTTTACATTGAGACAAAATTTTATAATGATATTTCGTATTTTTTTTTAATTTTTATTTGTATGTTTTTATTTATCAATACAGCTAGAAAAAATAAAATAGAAGTGGCTCTTTTTGATATTAATAAAAATAATAAAATAAAAATTTTAAACAAAATGACTTCACGAGCTAAATCTGATAAACTACTTATTATAATTGATAAATTATTGCAAAAAGAAAAAGCAAGCCTTGGTAAACTTAAAAGAATTTTTGTTGTAAATGGTCCTGGTCCTTTTACTGCAGTTAGAATGGCGATTGCCACGGCGAACACTCTTGCTTATGGTTTAAATATTCCTGTAAGAGGGGTCAAATTTGAAAAAAATAAAAATATTGAAAATCTAATAAAATTTTATTGTCAACCGCTAAAAGATATGAAAATAAAAAAGTATGTGAAGCCAAGAGAAGATTTTGATTTTTATTCTAAATTCAAATAATAATTTTATTATTTTTTGGTATTTCAAAAAGATATGTTATAATTAGTAATAGTTTTAATAACATGCCTCGCTATTTTAATCCAATAAATGGATTATTGCTGGTGAAATTTTATTATTTATAAAGCGAGTTTGAATCTATGGCTCAAAATGTATTTTTATTATTTTTAAAATATATTACGGTTGATTTAATCGGTGATTTTTTTTATTTTCCTGTTTGGTGGTATTCCAAAGGTTTTAAAAAATCAATATCTTTTTCAATAGAAAAAATTAAAAACATAGAAAAAAGTTTAGGAATTGGAATTTGGCTGAAAAATTTATTTAAACCTATGTATGCCCAATATGATTGGCAAGGACGGATGATCAGTTTTTTAATGCGTCTTTTTCAATTATTCGCAAGATTAATTGTATTTGGCGTTTTTTTTATTATTATTTTATTTTTGCCATTGATTTGGTTGGTTTTACCGATTTTTGTTGTTTTTCAAATAATTTTAATTTTAAAAATATAATCCATTATTTTCTTTCTCCCCCTATTTAGGGGGAGGCAGAGGGGGTATT
>JAACEG010000076.1 GCA_011682665.1 Lysobacteraceae bacterium | reverse complement strand
AACTGTGAAATTTTGATATCAATAAATTTTTTATATTGATTAGTCTCACTATAATCATTATTTATTGCTTCAAGATTGTTTGCTTTTTTTTTATAATAAAAATTATTTTCATTATTAAAATTTTTTTTGTTTAAACCAGAAAAAACGTAATCTATATTTTTCAAATTTAATTCAGAAGCGGCTTCAACAATCAATTTTGGCACTCCATCTTTATTAGACAATCTACCTTTTGCCATTATAATTTTTTCTTCCTCCCATAAATTTTTATATTCTAAAAAGATTTTAGGGAAAACCAACATTTCTAAATTTTTTATTGTATCTTCAATTTTGACAAATAACATTGTTTCTCCATTTTTAGTAAAAATTTTTTGGATTTTAGATATAACTCCAGAAACAATAATTCTTTGTTTATTATTTATTTCTCTTATATTAATATCTGCCAATGATACAGACTTTCCCGCTAAAACAGAAACAAATTTAGAGAAAGGATGATCACTAATATAAAGCCCTAAAAGTTCTTTTTCCCAACTTAGTTTTTCTTTTTGGCTTACTTTTTTGTAATTTTCTACATTTTTTAATTGTAATGTGGCTTCATAAGGATTAGAAAGCATACCTAATAAATTTCCCTGACTGCCTTGCGACTCTTCCCTGTTATCTTTAATAAAAGAAAGAATTTTTTCCATATTAAAAAGCAATTTGCTTCTCTCCTCAAAATGATCAAACGCCCCGCATTTTATTAAACTTTCTAAAGATTTCTTGTTTAAATCTTTGTCCTTTACTCTGGTTAAAAAATCTATTAAATTTTTAAATTCTCCTCCTGCTTTTCTCTCTTCTATAATTTTTTTAACTATATTCTTACCAACATTTTTTATAGTTAATAATCCAAATCGTATCTGTCCTATCTTATCCTTATTATTTATTGAAGAAAAAACAACAGTAAAATGCTCAAAGCTTTCATTAATATCCGGAGGTAAAACTTCTATCTTGATTTTTTGGCATTCATGAACATCTATAGCGATTTTATCAACGTCCCCCTCATTAGAAGATAATAAGGCGGCCATAAACTCTACTGGATAATTTGTTTTCAAATAAGCTGTTTGATATGCAATTAAACCATAACAAGCGGCATGGCTTCTATTAAAACCATATTCAGCAAATTTTTCCATATCAGAAAAAGTTTCTCTTGCTAATTTTTCATTAAGATTATTTTTGACACATCCTTCAATAAACTTGTTTTTCATTTTAGCCATTAAAGACGCATTTTTTTTTCCCATAGCTTTTCTTAATGTATCCGCCTCTCCTCCTGTAAAATTAGCCATATCTTTAGATAATTGCATTACTTGCTCCTGATAAACAATTACTCCATAAGTATTTTTTAAAGACCTCTCCATAATTGGATGTTTGAAAACAATTTTTTTATCTCCATGTTTTCTATCTATAAACTCGTTAATCATCCCTGAATTTAAAGGACCAGGACGATAAAGAGCAACCATAGCAATAATATCTTCAAAAATAGAGGGCTTAAGTAATTTTAAATATTTTTTCATTCCTGACGATTCAAATTGAAAAATTCCAGTTGTGTCTCCTTTTGAAAAAAGTGAAAAAACATTTTTTTCGTCCAAGGGAATATTATCAATATTGATTTCAATATTTTTTGTATTATGGATAATTTTTATCGCATTTTCAATAATAGTTAAATTTCTTAAGCCTAAAAAATCCATTTTTAACAATCCCAAAGCTTCCACTATTTTCCCTTGATATTGTGAAACAATCGTTCTATCTCCACTTGAAGCATATTGTAATGGAACATTTTGATTAAGCGGTTTTTTTGTGATCAAGACAGCGCAAGCGTGCGTAGAAGCATGACGCGCCACTCCCTCAAGTCTCAAAGCAGTATCTAAAATTTTTCTCGCATCATCTTCATTCTTGTATATTTCATTTAATTCTAAGACTTCTTTTATTGCCTTTTTTAAAGGCATAAACATAGGAATCATTTTTGCCAATTTGTCACAATAGTTATAATTAAAATCTAATACCCGGCCAACATCGCGAATAGCAGCTCTAGCCGCCATTGTCCCAAAGGTAATAATTTGTGAAACTCTATCGCGTCCATATTTCCTTTCAACATAACGAATAACTTCGTCACGACGCGTATCAGCAAAATCTAAATCAATATCAGGCATAGAAATTCTCTCTGGATTTAAAAATCTTTCAAACATTAGATTATATTTTAAAGGATCAATATTTGTAATACCTGTTAAATAAGCTACTAAACTTCCAGCAGCTGAACCTCTTCCTGGACCAACAACAATTTTTTGGCTTTTCGCCCAAGCAACAAAATCTTGCACGATCAAAAAATAAGAAGCAAATCCAGTTTTTTTTATAACACTCAACTCATAATTTAACCTATCAATAACTTCTTTTTTAAAATCATTGTAATTATTAGGCTTATTTTCACTTTGATTGTTAAAATATTTTGGATAACGTTTCTTGAATCCCTTTTCACATAAATCTTTTAAATAATCTTCATCTCTTTGTCCTTTCGGAAGATCAAATTTTGGCAAATTGATTTTTCCTAATTCAATCTCTAAATTACATTTTTTAACCACCTCTTCTGTATTTTTTACAGCCTCTTTAAAATCATAAAAGAGTTCTAACATTTGCTCTTCACTTTTAAAACTGCAATCTATACCTAACATTTTCATTCTATCTTTGTCTTTCTTTTTCTTTTTCATTTGTAAGCACAGAAGCACATCTTGAGCATCTTCATCTTCAATATCTAAATAATGGACATCATTAGTAGCAACGACAGGAAGTCCCATTTTTTTTCCAATTTTTATTATTCCCTGATTCACTAATTCTTGATTTTTGATATTTGGATGCCTTTGAACTTCTAAATAAAAATCATCGCCAAATAATTTTAAATATTTATTGACAATATCTTCCGCTTTATCAATTCCTTGGTTGATTATTGTTTGAGGGATTTCCCCTTGAATGCAAGCTGTGAGGCAGATAAGTCCTTCACTATATTTTTGTAAAATTTCCCAATCAATGCGCGGTTTATAGTAATAACCTTCTAAATTTGATAAGGTTGTAAGTTTAAGCAAATTATGATACCCTGTTTTATTTTTGGCAAGCAAAACTAAATGTCTGCGCGCTTGTTTTGTTTTGTCAAACCTTGAACCGTTAACCAAATAAGCTTCAATACCTATGATTGGTTTAATTTCTGCTTTAATGGCTTTTTGATAAAATTCAATTGCTCCATACATAACACCATGGTCAGTCAAAGCGACGGAATTCATATTATACTTTTTTGTCCTCTCTATTAAGTCATCTATTTTTATTAAACCATCTAGCAGGCTATAATGGCTATGGACATGTAGGTGGGTGAAACTCATAATATATAAAAATTCAAAATT
>JAACEG010000010.1 GCA_011682665.1 Lysobacteraceae bacterium | reverse complement strand
ATTGAAAATTGATTATCCTTGAGCGGGCGAGCGGAATTGAACCGCCATCTCTACCTTGGCAAGGTAATATAATAACCATTATACGACGCCCGCAAAATTAATTTTCAATTTTCAATTTTCAATTTTTTTACCCCACCTAACCTCCCCTATATAGGGGAGGAATCCGATTTTTTTGTTTTCAATCAATTTTCAATTTACAATTTTCAATAATTAAATTTTAAAGATTACAAAATTAAGAAATTGCTTCGCGGCAGTATTAAATAATTAAAGTAAATAATCCTAAAAACTAAGGAAGTTATAAATTAATGAAGCTAATATTTATTTGTTTTTTTTATCTTCTTTTTTACTATCTTCAGTATTTTTTTGTTTTTTTTCAGGTTTCTTTTCTTGTTTTTGCGGTTTTTCTTTTTTTTCTTTCTCTTCATTCTTTATATTTTTTTTCCCATCATCTAATGGATTTTTTTCTTTATTTTTTTTGTTTTTTTTCTCTTCATCTTTTCTTTTATAATCTTTTTTTAATGCTCTTATAGATAATCCTAAACGATGGTCGCTTGGCTCTATGGAAACGATTTTGAATTTTTTCTTTTCGCCTACTTTGGTAAATGTTTTTAAATCATCAATATTTTTATCAGAAAGTTCGGAAATATGAGCTAAACCATGAATATTTTCGTCTAATTTAACAAATAATCCAAAAGGATTTATTTTTAAAATTTCGCCTTCTATAATGTCTCCTAATTTATATTTTTTATCAATGTTTTTCCAGGGATCATTTGTAATTTTCTTAATAGAAAGAAATATTTTTATTCCATTGATTTCAATAATTTCGGCTTTAATTTTATCACCAATTTTAACAAGATCTTCTGGATTATCAATTCTTTGCCAAGCTATTTCAGAAATATGAATAAGTCCTTCTAACCCATTGAATTTTATAAAAATTCCAAAATTTGTTATCGCTGAAACTATTCCTTCAACAACATCGCCAATCTTATATTTAGAAATTTGTTTTTTTTGTTTTTCCTGCATGGCTTGTTTTTCTGAAATAATTAGCTTTTCTTCTTTTTCATCTAAATTGATAATTATTGCTTCAAAAGTTTCTCCAACAAAAGATTTTAACTTGTCTAAGATTTTTGTTTTATCACCGCCGGAAACTCTGGGGTAATGTTTTGTTGATAATTGCGATACAGGCAGAAAACCTTTGGTTTTTCCAACCATAACTAATAATCCGCCTTTATTCGCGTCAATTATTTTTACATTTAATTTTTTCTTTTCTTCGTATAATTTATGCAAGTTTTCCCAAGCTTTTTGGTGCCCAGCTTTTCTTAAGGAAAGTTCTATTTCTCCTTTTTCGTTTTCCAATTCTAAAACCATTGCTTCGATCTCATCCCCTTTTTTTATATTTGTATATTCTTCTGATTCATCAATCATTTCATATCCTCTTACCAACCCAGTTGTAATTCCGTCAATATTTATATGGATTTCTCTTTTAGAAACATTGAGCACTGTTCCTTTAACAGTATCTCCGACTTTAGGTAGTTTAACCAAATTTTTTTCTAATAATTTTTTAAATTCGTTTTCATTTTTTTTCTTTTTAATTTTAACGTCCATAAAATTTAATATTTTTAAAATAAATATGACCTTGAGGGTCATATCAACTCCAAAATTTAATTTTATTAATAAATTAAATGAATTAATTAGACTACCAATATAATATTAGAAATTTATTTTTTGTCAATAATAAATTCAATTTATTTCATACTCTTGATTTATTTTAAAGATAGTGTTATATTGTTGTTTAATAATAATTAATTTTATGGGCATTGAAAATGACAAAATAGTTATCAAAGGGGCGCGGACGCATAATCTTAAAAATGTCAATCTTGAGATTCCACGCAACAAATTAGTGATCATAACTGGGCTTTCCGGATCTGGAAAGTCAAGTTTAGCCTTTGACACTATTTATGCGGAAGGTCAACGCCGTTATGCGGAAAGTTTTTCGTCTTATGCCAGGCAATTTTTAGGAGTGGCTGATAAGCCGGACGTTGATCAAATTGAAGGACTTTCTCCGACAATTTCAATTGATCAAAGGACTCTTACAAATAATCCTCGCTCAACCGTTGGGACAATGGCGGAAGTTTATGAATATCTTCGTTTTTTATTTTCAAAAGTTGGAGTTCCTTATTGCGTTCATTGTGGGGAAAAGCTTATAAAAAAGAAAGTTCTTTTATCAGGGGGAAATTTAAATAAAAGAAGCAAAATAAAATATTCTGAATTTTTTGTTTGTCCGCGTTGTAAAGAAAGGTTTCCAAAAATAGAGCCAAGACTTTTTTCCTTTAATTCTCCTTATGGGGCTTGTCCTTATTGCAAGGGCTTAGGAGTGAAGTTAGATGTTGATATTGATTTAGCAATTCCAAACAAAAATTTAACCATATCAGAAGGAGCGATTCATCCTTGGACTAAATTTTTTTCTAATCAGAAAATATATTGGAAGAAATTACAAGATGTTGCTAAAAAATATAAATTTTCACTTGATGTTCCAGTTAGAGAATTAAAGGAAAAAGATATACAAATAATATTATATGGCGATCCTATGAGAAATATTGCTGAAAAAGAAGAAAAGAATAATTATTTTGAAGGAGTTTTAGATATTTTACAGCAAAAACATGATAAAACAGATTCTAATTTTTTAAGAATAGAAATTGAAAAATATATGAAAGAATCTGTTTGCCCTTATTGCATGGGAAAAAGATTAAGAAAAGAGGCCTTGAATGTTAAAATAAACGGAAAATCAATTGATCAAATTGTTAAGGCGACAATTGTAGACGCAAGAAAATGGTTAAATAGTTTAAAATTTACAAAAGATGAAAAAAAAATAAGTGATCAGATAATTTCCTCCGCGATAAAGAGGTTAGATTCTTTGATAAATATTGGTTTATATTATTTAACGTTAGACAGGTCAGCAATTACTTTAAGCGGTGGCGAAGCACAAAGAGTGAGAATTGCTAATCAAATTAATTCTTTACTTACTGGTGTCATTTATATTTTGGACGAACCTTCTATCGGGCTTCATCCGCGGGATATTGATAAATTAATAAAAACTTTAAAAAAGATAAGAGATTTCAAAAATACTGTTATTGTTGTTGAGCATGAAGAAAGAATTATAAAAGAAGCTGATTATATAATTGATGTTGGTCCAGGGGCTGGTATTTATGGCGGCGAAATTGTGGCGCAGGGGAGTTTTAAACAAATTTTGAATAATAAAAACTCCATTACAGGAAAATATTTAAGCCAAAAAAGAGAAAAGAGGAAAAGCAATAATTTTCGCAAAGGATCTGGTAAATTTATAGAGATTATTAAAGCCACGGAAAATAATCTTAAAAATATAAACGTGAAATTTCCCTTGGGAAAATTTATTTGCGTGACCGGAGTTTCTGGAAGCGGGAAATCAACTTTAGTAATTGATATTTTAGGGAAAGCTTTAGCAAAAAAATTTTATAGAACAAAAGCCTATCCAGGAAAATATAAAGAAATAAAAGGGATTGAAAATATTAATAAGATTATTAGGATTGACCAATCGCCGATTGGTAAAACGCCCAGATCAAATCCAGCGACCTATACAGGCGTATTTACGCAGATTAGAAATCTTTTTGCTTCACTTCCGGAATCTCAAGCTAAAGGATATGATATTGGATTTTTTAGTTTTAATATTGACGGCGGAAGATGTCCCTTATGTTCAGGAGAAGGCTATGTAAAAGTAGAGATGCAATTTTTGACCGATGTTTATATTGAATGTGAAGCTTGCCATGGAAAACGTTATAATGACAAGGCTTTAGAAATTTATTATAAGGGCAAGAATATTGCTGATGTTTTAAGCCTAAGTGTTAATGAAGCTATGAATTTTTTTAGAGATTCTTTGGCGATTTATGGTAAATTAAAAATTTTGTATGATGTTGGTTTAGGTTATTTACCATTAGGCCAGTCAGCAATTACTTTAAGCGGTGGCGAAGCGCAAAGAATAAAATTGGCAACAGAGCTTTCTAAACGTTCTACTGGAAAAACTCTTTATGTTTTAGATGAGCCAACAACAGGGCTTCATTTTGAGGATATTAAAAAATTATTAAATGTTTTAAATATGTTGGTTGATAAAGGTAATACAGTTCTTATTATTGAGCATAATTTAGATGTGATAAAACAAGCGGATTGGATAATTGATTTAGGTCCGGAAGGCGGAGATCAAGGCGGAAGAATAGTTTGTGAAGGTTCGCCACGAAAAATTGCTGATTTTAAAAAGAGTTATACAGGGCAATATTTAAAAAAGTTGTAAAAGTTTTTTGAAAATTAATTTAAACCAAGGAATTTTTGGTAATTTTTAGGTGTGATAACTTGAAAAGGAGTATTTGGATAAGTATCCCGAAAAGTCTTAGGCGCTTGTTGGATAATTTTTTTGGTATTCCATTCAAATTCAAAAGCAGAAAGTTCTTGATTTTGTTCTTCAAGATAATCAATTTCTTGTTGTTGATGAGTTCGCCAAAAATATTGTTTAGGATTTAAGCCATTATTATGTAAAAATTTTATTCTTTCCGAAATTATAAAATTTTTCCATAAAGCGCCAATATCGTTGCGTAAATTTAAAGTATTAAAATTATTGATTAAAACATTTTTAACGCCAACATCGAAAAAATAAATTTTTCGCAATTTCCGTAGCTCTGTTCGTAAATTACGACTAAAAGGATTAAGGCGAAAAATGATAAAAGCTTGTTCTAAAATTAAAATGTAGTGGTAAATAGTTTTTTATCGATTCCAAGTAGATTGGCTAACTCATTGTAGCTTACTTCACTTCCATTTTGTAAAGCAATAGCTTGTAATAATTTATAAAGAATATCTGATTTTTTAATGTTTAAAAATTGCAAAACATTTTTATAAAGATAACTTTCAGCTATTTCTTTAAGGTTTTTTTCAGCATCAGCTGGGTTATTGATAATTTCCGGATACATTCCAAATCTAAGCTGATTTTCTAAAATCCTATTTAACTCTTGACTGCTAAATTTTTGAGTTAATTCTTGCAATGAAAAGGGATAAAGCCAAAAAGTGTATTTTTTCCAGTTAAAGGTTTGTTAATTTTATTAGCTAAATCAAAAGATGATGATCCTGTAGCAATGATTTGAATTTGTGGATAATTATCAATTAAAAGTTTTAAAGTAAGTCCAATATTCTCTACTCTTTGCGCTTCGTCAATAATAATGATTTCATTATTTCCAATAAGATTTTTTAACTCTGTAGATGTTTTATTAGTCAAAGCGAAACGATTATCAGGTTCATCGCAATTAATATAGAAAACTTTTTTATTAGGATAATTAACTAAAATTTGTTTAGCTAAAGTAGTTTTTCCAACTTGTCTTGCTCCATAAATAACAATGATTTTACCTTTAAAGAGTTTATTCTCAATGCTTTTTTGGATAGTTCTGATTATTAGTTTATTATTTTCCATAAATTTAATATAAATTAGGGGAATTGAATACCTTAATTATATATTATTTAGGATATTTGTTAAGAATCTTACAGAGATTTTCAGTTAAAAGTTGGAAGTTTCCGAATAGTTTTTTGAAATACTGCTTTTGCAGTCGTAGACTAACGCGGAATAGACGCAGTACTGATTTGCAGTCGCAGATTGACACAGAACAGACACAGAAAGACGCAGAAAAATACGGAAAGTTCTTTGAAAAAAATATATTTTCCCTTATTTCTTCGCGGGCAGTGTTTCGGTGTTTTAGTTTTAAAGTTTACAAAATTCATAGAAATTTATAAACAAATTATAAAAATAATATATTATAAAATAAATAGGGGCTGGTAACGAGAGCGTTTTCGTAATGACCCCAGTTAGCCGGCCGGCAACGGGGTAAAAATTTTTAGATTTTGAGACAAATTTTTTAAACCCCAGTAGTATATAAATAACTACGGGGCAAGTAATTTTTTTAGCCTACTTTAAGGTAAGATAAAAAAATTTGAAGAAAATTTGACCAAAAGATGAAAATTGCAGTAGAAACGGCTCTCGTCACCAGTCCCTAAATATGTGAAGCCAATGGGAGCTCGCAGAGCAGGAAAGGTGTTAAGCAAATTTTTTATCTCTCTCCAAAAATAAATATTCGCTTATACCTTTCACTAATCGCTCTGCGAACTTCTGTTGGCTTTTGTAGTCCAATAAATTTTTGTTGTTTTTTATTTTTTATGGTATAATAAAAAAATAAAAATTAGATTGTGGAAAAGTTTTATGAAATTTTTAAAAACAAATTTCAAATTTAAAATATTATTGTTAATTTTGTTTTTGTTACTTACTTCTGGCTTTCAATGCAAATGCGTATCATGGACTGTAAGAAAAAAATTAGAACCTATAACTTTGAATGTTTGGGGGGTATGGGATAATTCAGACGCTTTTGAAAAGATAATAACTAAATATAATAGAGCTCATCCGAATATTAATATTAAATATAAGAAGCTAAGATACGAAGAATATGAAAATACACTTTTGAACGCTTGGGCTGAAGGAAGAGGTCCTGATATTTTTTATATTCATAATACCTGGATAGCTAAATATAAAAACAAGATAGCTTATTTGCCAAAAGAAATTGAATTGCCATATATAGCTTATAAATCTCCCTTGCCAGGATGTAAGAGAAAGACGGAACAAAGCATAGAGCTCAAAAAAGAAATAAGCCCTACAATAAACGATATAAAAAACAATTATGCGGAAGCAGTTTATCGTGATGTTATTTTAAAAGATAAAGATGGTAGAAATCAAATTTATGCTTTTCCATTATTCTTAGATACTTTAGCTTTATTTTATAATAGAGATTTATTAGATAGCGCTAATATAGTTTTCCCTCCAGCTGATTGGGATGAATTTTCAGAGGATGTTAGAATGTTGACTAAATATGATATAAACCGCAAAATAATCCAATCAGGGACAGCTTTAGGAACATTTAATAATATAGAAAGGCCTTTAGATATATTGTCTTTATTAATGTTGCAGAATGGCGTTAATTTAGATTCTTTAACAAGCAAACCTTTTTTCCAAAGAACATTAGAAGCTTTAAATTTTTATTTAGATTTTGCTTCTCCTAATAGTGAGGTTTATTCATGGAATAATGATTTGCCAAATTCTTTAGATCTTTTTGCTCAAGGAAAAGTAGCTTTCTTTTTTGGTTATTCTCATGATATCCCATTATTAAAATCTAAAGCTCCAACATTAGATTTCAAAGTAGCGCCCGCGCCTCAAGTCAATCTTAGCCATCCTATAAATTATGCTAATTATTGGGCAGAAACCGTTTTTAAAGGTGGCAAGCATGTAGATGAAGCCTGGAATTTTGTTCTTTTTATGAACAAAGAAGGAAATATAAAAGATTATTTAAAAAAGACTAACAAGCCGACAGCTTTAAGAAGTTTAATAAAGGAACAAGAAAATAATTTACAGATTAAGCCATTTGTTGATCAGGTCCTTACAGCGGATAGCTGGCATAAATATAGAAATTTTAATTATATTGAAGTGGCTTTTAAAGATATGTTTGATCAAATTTATAATAATGACGATGTAGACGCAAAAGAAGCTTTAAAATCAATGGGAACTAAAATTGATATGGCAAAATAATAATTTTAAAAATGAAAATAATTAGCAAAAAAATTTTTTTAGTTTATATTATTGTTTTTTCTTGCATCTTTGTTTTTTTTATTCCAAAAACAACTGTTGTCCAAGGGGCGGAAACCAAGGGGTGGGTTAATGATGTTTTAGGAGGGCCTTTAATTCCTGATGCTTGTCTCGGGAAAGCAAGAGATTGTGGAGTAGCGGAATTTTTTCAAGTTTTAAATAATGTTTTTAGGTTAATGTTGGGACTATTAGGCAGTTTATCACTTTTGTTTTTTGTTTATGGAGGATTTGTTTGGTTGCTTTCTCGCGGTAACACTAATATGATAGAAAAGGGTAAAGATATTATTATAGGATCTGTCATTGGATTGAGTATAGTTTTAGGAAGTTGGGTAATTATTAATTTTATAATTGCCGTGTTTACAGGTAATTTAAGCGATTTTGGACATGTTAAAATCTTTAATAAAGAGTGGTGGAAATTTCCTAAATAATTATGATTAGTTTTACATTTTTGATATAATACGATATAATATAATATGATTATTTAATGATTATATATGTTGAAAAAAATATTTTTTAATATTTTAATTCTTTTTAGCCCTTTAATTACTTTAGCTGCTACTGGGCTAACCAATCCTTTAGGAAAAAACAATAATGATCCAAGGGTAATAATAGGACTGGGGATAAAAGGAGCTTTTTCCGTGATGGGATCGTTAGCTTTAGTTATGTTTGTTTATGGCGGTTTCCAATGGATGATTTCTGGGGGCAATCAAGATAAAGTCAAAAAAGGGAAAGATATTTTAACTTGGGCATTTTTTGGATTATTAATTATTTTTAGCAGTTATATTATATTGAAGTTTATTTTGGGACCAGGTTTCTTGTCGCCATTTTTAATTATTTAAAAGTGTGTTATAATAATAAACATCTAAACATTTAAACATTTTTGTTTATATGCTTATATTTTATATGTTTATATGTATTAGAAAGGGGGTGAAAAAAATATGAAAAAAATAATTTCTTTAGCTTTTATCTCCATCTTTTTATTTTCTATGATGTTTTCTTCAGTAGCTTTGGCGCAAGGATTTGGTATGGATTATGTTACTACTTTAGGTTTAGGGACAGAAGGATTAAGATCTATGATTTCATCTGTTGTTAATATTCTTTTGGGATTTTTAGGAATTTTAGCTATTATCGTTGTGTTAGTTGGAGGTTTTCAATGGATGCTTTCTGGAGGTAATGAAGAAAAGGTCGCAAGCGCTCGAGGAATGATTATCGCCGGCGTAATTGGTTTGGCTATTGTCTTAGCTTCCTTTGCGATTGTTAAATTTGTAGTAGAAGCGGTTGCTTAATGTCTTATTGATTAAAAATAAAAAATATATTTATTGTTTTATACAATGGTAGAGATTTTTATCTCTACCCATGCAGCAAGACAAAATATCGTGTTGCGCGGGCAGGGAATGAAATTCAAAATTTTGTTGATGTTTTGTTTTTCTGGTTTTGTTACCGAATTAATCAGATAGTACATATTATGTTTGTTCTAAATAAAATAAAATTTGTTATTTTTAGCTTTTTAATAATTATTTATTTATTTTGTTTTAATATTGTTAATATTAATGCAGTTGATTCATCTATAGGGACTGGCTTAGATAAAACTGGAAATAGTGCTGGGTTTAATACAAATCAGGAAACAGTACTTACGTTGCCAAAGGCTACGGGGAGAGTTATTGGATTATTTTTGTCTTTTTTGGGGATTATATTTTTTGTTCTAATGATTTACGGCGGTTTTATGTGGATGACGGCTGGTGGCAATAATGATAAAGTTGAAACAGCTAAAAAAATAATAGCTAACGCAACATTAGGGTTGATTATTGTGCTTTCAGCTTATGTAATAACTCATTTAATTACCACTGAATTTAATAAAGCAATAGATTAGATGTTTAAAAAAATACAATTTTTTATTATTTTATTATTAATCATAAGTTTTTGTTCGTTAAATTTTGTTGCAGTGGAAGCTATAACGGTGGGTGGTTTGCAGGACACAGCTACTCAGGCTGGACTTAGTAAAAAAGTTAATAATGTTTCTTCGTTTTCAGACGCTATTGGAAACATTATTAGAGTATTTTTGTCTTTTCTTGGAATCATATTTTTTATTTTAGTGATTTATGGCGGTTTTATATGGATGACGGCTGGTGGCAATAATGATAAAGTTGAAACAGCTAAAAAAATAATAATTAACGCGACATTAGGGTTGATTATTGTGCTTTCGGCTTATGTAATAACTTATATAATCACGAATGAACTTAATTTGACTGTTAGTAAGCCAAAGACATAACTCCAAAATAATTTTTATAATTTATGTTTAAACCGAAATTTAAACAGGTTTTTATTGCAATCGCGATAATTTTATTATTATTTCCTTGTTTTACTTTATTAGCAACAGATGATACTGCTAGCCCTAATTTAACTAATTCATCAGGGTTTTTAAACGGCGCCGCACAAAAAGTTGGATTTAATACTGAAAAAACAGAGATGGAGCCAGTGCTTGGAAAAATTATTAAAACTTTAATTAGTTTTTTAGGAGTTGTATTTTTTGTTTTAATAATTTATGGCGGTTTTATATGGATGACGGCTGGTGGCAATAATGATAAAGTAGCAACAGCAAAAAATATTATTATCAATTCCGTTATTGGGCTGGCAATTGTTATGTTTGCTTATGCCATAACCTGGTATATTGTGTCTCAATTAGGTAGCTCAGCGGGCTTTACAAATTTAGAATAAAATGGAAAAAGTATTTTTAAAAATAAAAAAAATTAGATTTATTATTTTAACATTATTATATTATCTTCTTGCTTTGCCTGTTCAAGCAAAACAAAAATCAATATTAGATAGATTAAAATCAGTCGGGACAGGAGACGAAGGCGCCGGCTTTCAGCCTGTTAATGAAGAAGGTGATATATATTTTGCTGATAGATTAGGCGAAATTATAAAAATATTTTTAACTTTTTTAGCCGTTGTTTTTTTAGTTTTAATGATCTACGGCGGTTTTTTATGGATGACGGCTGAGGGCAATGAACAGCAAGTGACAAAGGCAAAACAGACTATTATTAATTCTACTATTGGGATTATTATCGTAATGTTGGCTTATGCAATTACTTATTTTGTTGTTTATAAGCTTGGAATAGCAACTGAATTTGACACAGGACTATAATGCAATTTGCAATTTACAATTTACAATTTTCAATTCTCAATTCACCCTGTTAAATAGCAAAGCTAAGCCAAAGGCTTATTTAACAGGGT
>JAACEG010000075.1 GCA_011682665.1 Lysobacteraceae bacterium | reverse complement strand
CCTACCCTAAGGTAAGGTAAAAAAATTTGAAGAAAATTTGACCAAAAGATGAAAATTGCAGTAGAAACGGCTCTCGTCACCAGCCCCTATTTAATCTTTTAACTAATAATTTTGCCTGGGTTGTCCTGCCTAAATTATTTATTCCATATAAAACAATAAATTTTCCTTTAGTCAACATTTTATTTTATAATATTTTTAATCATCTTTTTGACTTTTTTATTAAAGTCTTCCCAGCTACCATTATTGCTTATTTCAATATCTGCCTGCTCCATGACTGAAAGAACCTCTGATTCAGCTTCTTTTTTTTGGTCTTTTAGAAACTCTTTAAAAGTTTTTTTATCATCACCTATATTTTCATTTCTTAAAACCAATCTTTTATATCTAATTTTCGGATCAACCGTAATTTTAATCAATTTAAAATTTTCTATTTTTTTTAAATATTTTATATCTGCTCTTCTTCTTATTCCATCAACTACTACTAACTTTTTTTTGCTTTTTAAAACATCCTGAGCAATAACTTTTGCCATAACATCTTCTTTAAAATTTTTTCTTAATATTTCCGACAAAATACACAGATTATCTCTTGTGCTTTTAAGGTATAGCCTCCTCAGAATATCTCTTAACATAGTGGAAAAACGCAACACAGCAGCTTTATAATTTTTTTCTAAATATTTAGAAGCGGCGCCTTTGCCAGAAGCAATTTGCCCGACTAACCCAATAACTATTTTTTTATTTTTCATAATATTTTATTTTATTAATTCCACAAATTTATACTTTATTCTTTTATATTCTTTCTTTTCTTCGCTCAAAAGCTTTTTAAAATCTGAATAATCCGGAAAAAAAGTGTCCACTCTCTTTGGTTCGTCATCTACCAAAGTTAAATATAATTTATCAGCGTAAGGAAGAAACTGCTTATAAATTTGTCCGCCCCCAATAATAAAAATTTCTTTATCTTTTTTCTGTTTTGCTATTTCTAAAATATCCTCTATTGAGTGAACAATTTTGCATCCTTCTGCTTTATAATTTTTATCTCTGGTAATAATAACATTAAGGCGATTGGGCAAAGCGTGGCCGATTGACTTAAAAGTTTTTTTTCCCATAACAACCGTATGTTTGCCAGTAATCTTTTTAAAATGCTCCAGATCATCTGGAATATCCCAAAGCAGTTTATTTTTATAGCCAATAGCGTTATTTTTACCTAAAATACAAATTATTGATAGCATAATTAAAATCCTCCTACATTAGCGATTTCAGCTTTTAAAATAGGGTAAGGATTATAATTTTTTAAAATAAAATCTTCGTATTCAAAATCATCAATATTCTTAATTTCAAAATTTAATTTCATAGTTGGAAAAGGACGCGGTTTGCGGGATAATTGTTCTTTTACTTGTTCAATATGGTTAGAATAAATATGCACATCTCCAAAAGTATGGACAAAATCGCCAACCTCCAACCCTACCACCTGGGCCACCATCATTAAAAGCAAAGCATAGCTGGCAATATTGAACGGCACGCCCAAAAACACATCCGCGCTTCTTTGATATAATCCTAAATTTAATTTATTGCCATTAGTAACCGCGAATTGATAAGTAGTATGGCAAAAAGGCGGAACTTCATTTTTATTCTTTTCCGAAGCCATGGCGTAAATAAAATCTGGATTCCAGGCCGAAACAACATAAGATTTTCTGTATGGTTTATCTTTTAATCCCTGAATAACCCAGCCAAGCTGATCAATTTCCCGACCGTCTGAAGCCGGCCATCTACGCCACATCCTGCCATAAATTGTGATTAAATCCCCCCATTTTTTTACAAATTCATCATTAGCAGACAATTTTTTTAATTTTGCTATAAATTCTTTCTGCGACATATCTTTTTCAGAATGATTTTCTAAACAATATTTATGATACTTTTTATAAGCCCACTCATCCCAAATATGAACATCGCGATCAACCAAATATTTAATATTAGAATCGCCTTTTAAAAACCAAAGTAATTCTTCAATAATTCCACGAATAAAAACTTTCTTAGTAGTCAAAAGCGGAAACCCTTTTGATAAATCAAAACGGATTTGTCTACCAAAAACAGAACGAATATAAGGTGGCTCAACACCTCTATCTTTATATTGTTGTAAAACTTCCGGGGTAAAAAATATTTTTTTATTTGAACCATTATCTAAAATATCTTGAAGCAAATTTAAGTATTGATATTCTGGATGAGACATAATAATCACAATTAAAAATTATCAATTATCAATCACAAATTAACATTTGTTCGCAATTCATAGTTGATAAATTCGTAATTGATAATTGATTATTGATTATATTTGTGTTTCTTGTCCGTCAGTGGCTACTCTTCCTCCTTGCCATTGCCCGCGATATTGGTTCCCTTCTCCTAAAACTTCATGAAAAGTTATGTGCACTACGCGGGCGCCAAATGATACTTTAATATTTGATTTTCCTAAATTACATAAACCAAAAGTAAGTTCTCCTGAATAGCCAGGCTGAACAATGCCATTAAATAATCCTAAGCCGGAACGAAAAAGCGTAGTGCGAGGAAAAATTATTCCAGATAAAGTGATTGGGAGATTCACTTTCTCTATTGTTTTAATTAAATAATATTTTCCTGGCTCAAAAATAAAAAAGTTTTCTGATTCATTCTTCTCCAAATTATTCTTTCCAACCAATTTTATATTCGGGGTGTCCCGTTCTTCCACCCCTAAAAATCCATCCCCCTCTAATTCATAGACTTCGCCCAAACGAAGATCAAAACCAGCTCCTTCTGGACTATTCAATTCTCGTTCACATAAATTTTCTACTAAGTTATTTGTTTTCACAAGCTCGTGAAGTTTTTTTATTCCTAAAATCATAGACATAACGCGAATTTACGACATAACGCGAATCCGCGAATTATATAAATTAATTATCTGCATGGCAATAAACCTTGCCATTATATTTTCTAATTTTAATTCCTCTCCGATTAGCTAATTCCAACGCTTCATCTTCTTTTTCCGTTTCTTTTCCGCCCTTTTTTATCCTCTCATATTCCTCGTAATAAACTATTTCTCTTATACCAGCATTATTTAAGGCCTTCATACATTCATAACACGGAAAAACAACCGAATATAAAGTTGCTCCTCTTAAACGTCTTGTATCTTGAGCATTAATAATCCCATTTATCTCTGCATGCGCTCCACGACATTTTCTTAATTCTCCTGTTTTAGGATCCCCGTCAACCTTAGCGCATCCAACATCAATGCAATGATAATCCCCTTCAGTCGGCCCATTATAGCCTATTGATATTACTCGTTTATATTTATCAACATAAACCGCGCCTGTTTCCACAAATTTACAAGCTGATCTTTTTGAGGCTAATATAGCTAAATTCATAAACATTTCGTCCCAACTTAAACGAGATGTTTTTTTTGGATTTTTTAATCTGTTCATAAAATAATTTCTAAATTTAATTAAACTTTTTTTATCTTATCAAACAAAAACAAAAAAAGCAAATAAAAAATAATATTAGTATTTGTAAACATTAATAATTTATCTATGCAAAAAATCCTGACATTCTTAATCATTCACTCATTGATTACTTGATATTCTACAACACAAAGCGTGTCCATAAAGCTTTTCAAAACAAGCTTTCTCCAGTACAATTTATGGTCCAATGGCAAAAAACAATTGCTTCAAGCACAACTTAAAAATTAGCCTATTAACCAAGTTTTTAAAATGCCTGCGGAATCCAATTTTGGTGGCATTATACACGTTCTCCCCCTATTTAGGGGAAGTAAGAGGGGGTATTATTATTTTATAATTTTTACCCCACCTAACCCTCTCCTATATAGGGGAGGAAACCATTATTCTTTTTACCCCACCTAACCTCCCCTAAAAGGGGAGGAAACCATTATTCAGGGGGCAATAATTTTATTCAGTTTTTATGACTGAATTTTTTATTTGTCTATTGACAAAAAATTAGGATGCTATATAATATTTAACATAATTAATAAATTTGAATTCTATTATTGAATAAGATTCAATTAAACAAAAAAAATGGAAAATACAAATTATTCCGGGGGGAGACAAATGTTTCATGGAGATTGGGTCTGTTCAGAATGCGGGGCCAAAATCACTGAATTACCATTTAAACCAAACGGAAAAGGACCTCTTTATTGCAAAGATTGCCATGCGAAAAGAAGAAACAATTATTCGGGCAATAGAAATAACAGAAGCGACAGACAAATGTTTCATGGAGATTGGGTCTGTTCAGAATGCGGGGCCAAAATCACTGAATTACCATTTGAACCGAATGGAGACAAACCGCTTTTTTGCAGAGATTGCCATAGAAAAAGAATGCAAAATCGTCCAAGAAGATTTTAAAATATATTATCAACTTAATATATTTCGAGATTACAAAAACTGTGTTATTAAACACAGTTTTTGTTTTATTTATTATAGACTACTGTTCAATAATGTCTTTTCGATAAGTCATCCGAAGAATTTCAAAGAGTGACGAAGCAATCCCAAGAATTAACGATTTTATTCAGGGGATTGCTTCGCTTCGCTCTCAATGACAAAGTGTTATTCTCGGGATTGCCTGCCTGCCGGCAGACAGGCTTCGGTCGCTTCACTCTCCGAAGGAGTCCGTATGACTTCTTCAGAGTCCATCGGACCTCGCAATGACAGACAAAATAATTTTTTTTACATCATTTATTGCCTGATTTAATTTGCCCTCATAATTAACAACAGAGTAATCATAAATGTCTGAGTGTTTCAGCCATTCTTTCGTATATTGAATTCTTTCTTTAATGCTTTTTTCACTTATTTTGCCTCTCTTCCTAATTCTTTTTTCTAAAACTTTAAGAGAGGGAGCATTTATAAAAATTGCCACAATTTTTGGCATAAATTTTTTAGCTGTAATTACGCCCTTATATTCTATTTTCCATATCCCAATTTTAGCGCAATTTTTAACTCGCTCTATTTCTTTTCTTGTCACTCCATAAAAATTATCATTATATTCTTTGGCGTATTCAAAAAATAAATTGTTTTTAATTCCATCTTCAAACTCTTTCTTAGAAATAAAATAATAAGGGTTCCCTGGCGATTCATCTTTCCTCATTTTTCTATCTGTAGTTGTAATTACTCTTTCTATATTTAAATATTTTTTAAGCCCGTTGATAATAGAATCTTCGCCCGCGCCTGACGGCCCTGAAATTATAAAAATGTTATTTTTTCCCTTGTTTAACATAATTTTTTTTCAATTATTTCTTTTAGCTCAGGCGGAAGTTTTTTTTCAAAATTAAATTGCTCGCCTGTTTTATCTGCAAACTCTAATTTATAAGAATGAAGAAAAATTCTTTTTAATCCAAAAATATTAAACTTCTGATATTTTTTTAAAAAATAAATATTATCGCCAACTATAGGATGATCAATAGCTTTTAAATGAACTCTAATTTGATGAGTTCTTCCTGTTAAAATTTGCGCTTCTAAAAAAGTAAAATTTCTAAATCGTTTAATCACTGAAAATAAAGTTTTTGCTTCTTTATATTTTCCAGTCATCCCTGTTGTTACTAATCCATTTTTATTACGACCGATTTTTAAATTGATTTCCCCACTGTCTTTGCTTATTTTCCCATAAACTAAAGCCAAATATTTTTTTTCTATTTTTCGTTTGCCAAATTGATCTTTAAAATACAAAAAGCTTTCTTGATTTTTCGCAACAATCATTAATCCAGAAACTCCTTTATCTAAACGATGAACAATCCCTGGCCGTAAAAAATTATCTCCGACATTCTTTATTTTTGGATAATATGCCAATAAACCATTAACTAAAGTATTTTTAGGACAACTTTCTGTTGGATGGACAACAAGCCCCACTGGTTTGTTGATAATGATAAAATCATTATTTTCAAAAACAATTTTAAATTTGATTTTTTTATCTGGTTTTAAACTTATTTCTCTTTTTTTAAATATTTTATCTACTTCTTTAAAATTTATACTTATTATGTCATTTATTTTTAGCTTATAATGAGCTGATTTATTTTTTTTATTTAACAAAACAAAACCGTCAGCGATAACAGACTGCCAAAAAGAGCGGGAATATTCCGTAAATTTTTTTGCTAAAAATTTATCTATTCTAATTCCTGCTTGTTTTTCATCAATAATAATTTTATTCTGCTTAATCATAACTTTACTATATTTTATTTATAGAATTTTGTCCAGAACAAATTTAATTAGGAGCTGGTGACGAAAGCACTCTCGTCACCAACCCCTAATTAATATCCAAAATATATTTTTATATTTTAAAAGAGTTATAATCCAAAAAACAAAGCCCAATAATCTTGATTGATTTACAAAATGATTTTTTATAAAAATTATAAAATCAATTGTCTTGTATTTTAAAGATCATAAGTGTATAATTACCTTGAATTACGAAATGTCATTGCGAGGAGGAACGACGAAGCAATCCCGAGAATTGGCGATAATATTCATGGGATTGCTTCGCTTCG
>JAACEG010000074.1 GCA_011682665.1 Lysobacteraceae bacterium | reverse complement strand
AAACCAAAAACAAACAAAAATAAAATTATTCCGCTGATAAATTTCTTTTTATTTTTACTATCTAACATAAAAAATTATTTTAATCCGCCCTAATCTCTTTTATTATTTCTTCTTTGAAAAATAGTATTATGGAATTTTTAAAACTATTAATAACAAATAACAAATGTCAAATGTCAATTCAATATTAAATGACTAAATGTCAAATTATTTTTTGGAACGAATAATAGCAGAAAATATCAGTGCGAGTTCATGCGCTTCTTGCCATAATTTGCGACATTCTTTTGCTCTCTCAGAATTTGCCCTTGCTATCATTCTTGACCAGTGCATTGTTTCTTTTGCTTCTTTCTTGCAAATGCTTATTTTATGTTTAAAATCTTTTTTGGACTCTGCCCCATCGGCTTCCATATAATTAGCTCCAATACTTGTTCCTGATCTTACTGATTGATTAATTAAAATTCTGTTGACCTCATTCTTTTTAAGACTTGACGCAAACTCAATAATATTTTCGCCAAATTTTGCAGTGCGTTCTCCTAAATCGTATTTGTTATTTGGATTTTGAGTTTAGTTTGACATTTGACATTTGGATTTTTAATTTGGTGCTTATTATTAAAAAAATTTTTGTTTTTTAATATAAACTTATTTCGTCTTCTTAACCATATCCTGATACATTCCCATTATATCCTCATCAGAAATTTTTGCCAAATCGCTTTCTTGCATTCCGGCTTTTAACAATAGCTGTTTAACCTCGTCTAAGGTAGCCCCTCCAGACATAATCCTGTTTATTTCTTGATGTTCTGCTTCATTAGTATTATTATTATTAAGATTGCTATTTAAATCATTAAAATTGTTAAGGCTTTTATCAATCTTATTATATTTTTGTGTTTTATTTTCTTCTGACTTTTGTTTTGAGACCTCAGGAAGAGAACAATCTTTTCCGCGAGGACAATTAGGATCCTCACCAGCATCTACTTCTTGCTTATCAGAATAACCATCAGAATCAGAATCCGCAATATAAATACTCGTATGATAAACATTTAATTCATCATAGTCGGAAAGCCCGTCGTGATCAGTATCTTTCTTTTTTAGTTCAAGAATCTTTTCTACATCTGCCTTGTCTTCTGTAGGCGCTTGGCTTAAATTATCTGACGGTAATCTGTTAATTGGCCTTCTAATAGTATTATTTAAACGCGCAAATCCTAAAAATAAAACACCCAGGCCTAAAATTATTAAAAATATTTCTATTATTCTGCTTTGCTTTTGTTCTTTCTCGTCCATAAAATAAAATCATTTCATCTTAACACACAAGCATTAAAACATATAAATAATCAATAAAAAAACTTAAAATTTTGAATTATATAAATTTAAAAATGTTTAGATGTTTAAATGCTTAAATGTTAAAATGTTAAAATGTTTAGATGTTTTCATTATATACAAAAAAATAAATAAAAGCAAAAATTTATACACAATTTAAAATTTTCAATTATCAATTCTCAATTTTCAATCAATTTTCAATTATCAATTTCCAAATTTTTAATTCTAATATAAAATATTTAACAAAAACTATAAAAATATTATCAAATTGATTGATTTATACATAGTCATTTAACAAAATAACTAATGATTTCCAATTTTGGACTGATAATTCCTGCGCTCTGATATTTTCTCCCAAACCTATTTTTTTAAAAGTATTATCAATTTTAATTTTATCAATTTTTAATGCTTCTGACAAATTATTTTTCAATTTTTTTCTTTTCTTCGAAAAACCAGCCTTTACTATTTTAAAAAATTTTTCCTTATTTGTTTTTCCTTTTTCGCTTTTAATTTTTAATTTGATAATCGCGCTATCAACTTTCGGAACAGGGAAAAAATTATTTTTTTTAACTATGGATATAATTCTACAATTAGCATAAAACTGGCTGGCTACGCTAAGAATGCTCATTCTTCCCGGAGGCGCGACAATTCTTTCTGCTACTTCTTTTTGGACCATTAAAATCATTTCTTTCGGCGAATTTTCGCTTTCTAAAAAATTTCTGATAACTCGCGAAATAATATTATAAGGCAAATTCGCCACAATTTTATAATTAAAATCGCTGTCATTGCGAGAAGGGAACAAAGCGACCGACGAAGCAATCTTATTGTTATTAGCGATTTTCGCGAGATTACTTCGCTCCTTCCAGTCGCTCGCGATGACGTTTATTCTTAATATATTTCCCTCAATAATCTCCACATTTTTAAATTCTTTTAATTCATTTTTTAAAACAGAAACTAATTTTTTATCAATTTCAACAGCAATAACTTTCTTAACTTTTTTCGCCAGCTCTTTTGTTAAAACTCCTAAACCAGGTCCAATTTCCAAAATAATATCAGATAGTTTTAAATCTGATGTTTTAATTATTTTATTTAAAATTTTTTGATTAATTAAAAAATTCTGCCCTCTTCTGGAGATTAAAGCAATTTTATTTTTCTTTAATATTAATTTTGTTTTCGCGAGTAAACACATTTAATTTTAATTTTTTGAATTATAAAATTTTCCTTTGTCATTTCTATTCTTCTCTTTGTCATTCCCGCGAAGGCGGGAATCCCTAAAAATGGATTAACCTACGAGATTCCCGCCTTCGCGGGAATGACAAAAAAAACGAAAATAACAAAAAAAAACGAAAATAACAAAAAAAACGGGAATAACAGATGATAATTATTTTGTTAATTCAATGTAATTTTAATTTTATAATCTTTATAAAAAATTCAATTATATCTTTATAAGAAAGTTTTGATTTCCCTAATTTTCTATCAATAAATGTTATGGGAATTTCTTTTATTGAAAAATTCTTTTTTTCGCATAAATATATCATTTCTTCTTGAAAAGCATACCCGTTGCTTTTGATATTATCTAAATCAATTTTTTTAAAAACCTTATTTTTATAGCACCGAAAACCAGTAGTGATATCTTTCGTCTTTAAACCTAATATTAAATAAGAAAAAAACATAGCTCCGTTGGAACAAAAATGACGCCAAAAATTCCAATTTTTTATTTTTCCGTATTTTATTTTTCGCGAACCCAAAACAAGATCATAACCTTTCTTCGCTTCTTCTAAAAATCTTGGGATATCTTCTGGATTATGCGAAAAATCCGCGTCCATTTCAAAAATAAAATCAGCTTCTTTTTCCAAAGCATATTTAAAGCCAGCAATATAAGCACTCCCTAAGCCTAATTTTCTTTTTCTATGAATAACTTTAATTGAATATTTTTTCGCTAATTCATCCGCGATCTTTCCAGTTCCATCAGGAGAATTATCATCAATAATAACTAATTTTAAATTTTCTCCTGCAGATAATTGCGGGGTTAAATTAAAAATTTTTTTAACTAATTTTTTAATATTTTCCTTTTCATTATAAGTCGGAATACAAATAAAAATTTTTTTGCTATTTAATCGCATAAATGTTAACTAAATTCTATAAAAATATTATGTCTTTACGAGGAGGGACGACCATGTTATTCAACGAAGCAGATTCCGCAATCCCAAAAAGTCCTGTCTTTGCGAGGAGGGACGACGAAGCAATCCCGAGGAAAGTTCTGTCATTG
>JAACEG010000073.1 GCA_011682665.1 Lysobacteraceae bacterium | reverse complement strand
CCTTACCTTAGGGTAGGCTAAAAAAATTATTTAAAAAATTTGTCTCAAAATCTAAAAATTTCGTTACGAAAACGCTCTCGTCACCAGCCCCTAAATAATTTTGAATTATGAAATAATATTATTTTTATAATTATAATCCCCCTAATATAGGGGAGGGGAGCCATTATTTTCGTTCTCCCCCTTGGAGGGGGAAATCTATTTTTTCGTTCTCCCCCTTGTAGGGGGAGCTAGAGGAGGTACAAAACAATTTTTAATTTCCAATTTTCAATTTTTTACCCCTCCTAACCTCCCCTATATAGAGGAGGAAACCATATTCAAAATTATTTATAAAATCACCATTAATTCCTCTCTGGAAGGGGGGATTTTAAAATTTTTGAATTATATGAAATTAAATAAACAACAAGTAGAACATATAGCTGTTTTAGCTCGGTTAAAATTAACAGAAAAAGAAAAAGAAATGTTTGCTGTTCAGCTTTCTTCTATTTTAGATTATGTGGAAAAATTAAAAGAGATAGATACTAAAGGCCTTGAGGAAACATCGCAAGTTACTGGTTTGATAAATTCTGTCAGAGAAGACATTATTGAAGATTCAACATTAGAATCTAAAAAAGAAATTTTAGAAAATGCTCCAGATAAAGAAGGTGATTTGTTTAAAGTAAAAAACGTTTTTAAATAAAAAGTGATACTAATAATATCCGAATTCATCTGAATAATCCTAATAAAACATTGCTATATTTAGTTGTTATTCGGGTTATTTGGATGAAAATTAGGATTAATTTGGGTCGCTATAAATTATGTTAAACAAACTAACAATTAAAGAAGCGCATCAAGGTTTAATTAATAAGGATTTTTCTTGCCAAGAATTAACAGAAAGTTATATTAAAGAAATTAAGAGGAAGGATAAAGATATTAACGCTTTCATTACCACGACTTTTGATTTGGCAAAAAAACAAGCAGAAAATATTGATGAAAAAATTAAGCAAGGCGAAAAATTAAAGCTCTTAACTGGAATCCCTGTTTCAATCAAAGATTGTTTTTGTGTTAAAGGAGTTCAGGCAACAGCAGGATCTAATATTTTGCGTGGTTATATTCCGCCTTTTAACGCTACTTCAGTAAAAAAAATAAAGGATCAGGGAGCGATTATTTTAGGCAAAGTTAATACAGACGAATTTACAATGGGGGCTTCAACCGAGACTTCGGCTTTTGGAGTAACTAAAAATCCTTTAGACTTAAAAAGAGTTTCAGGCGGATCTTCTGGTGGCTCAGCCGCGTCTGTTGCTTCAGCTATGGCAAGTTATTCTTTGGCGACAGACACGGGCGGATCAATCAGGCAGCCAGCCGCTTTTTGCGGAGTTGTAGGATTAAAAGTAACCTATGGAAGAGTTTCCAGATATGGAGTTATGAGCATGGCGTCTTCTTTAGATACTATTGGAACTATAACTAAAACAATTGAGGATTCTGCAATTGTTTTAAAGGAAATTGCCGGATATGATAAATATGACTCTACTACGCCTAAGGTAAAAGTTGATGATTATTTAGATGAATTGCGAGGTAATATTAAGGGATTAAAGATTGGCATTCCAAAAGAGTATTTTGTTAAAGGTTTAAATCCAAAAATAAAAGAAAACGTTTTAGAAGCCGCGAAAAAGTTAGAAAGTTTAGGTTGTGAAATTATTGATGTTAGTTTGCCTCATACTAAATACGCTATCGCGGTTTATTATATTATTGTGCCGTCAGAAGTGAGTTCTAATATGGCCAGATATGACGGTATCAGATATGGCTATTCAACCACTAATGACAAAAATGAAATAGCAAAAAATTTAATGGATGTTTACACAAAAAGCAGAGCAAAAGGATTTGGCGATGAAGTAAAGAGAAGAATAATGATCGGAACTTACGCTTTGTCAGCAGGATATTATGACGCTTATTATAAAAAAGCAATGCAGGTAAGAACATTAATTAAAAAAGATTTTGATGATGTTTTTGAAAAGATTGACGCTTTAATAGCGCCAGTTACTCCTAATATAGCTTTTAAAATAGGGGAGAAAACAGATGATCCTTTACAGATGTATTTAGAAGATATTTTTACCGCGCCGATTAATTTGGCTGGGGTCCCTTCGCTTGCTGTGCCTTTCGGTGAAACAAAAAAAATGCCATTAAGCGTTCAAATTATAGGAAAACATTTTGACGAAAAAACAATTTTGAAAATAGGGAATAAATTAAAGAATTTGGTTTAATTTTTATTAACTGTAATTTGTTATTATGAATTTAACTAAAAAACAATTAAATAATTTATTTATAGTTTTTAAAAAATATAATACTGTTTTCGCTTATTTATTTGGTTCGCAAGCGACTAAAAAAGCGGACAAAAAGAGCGATTTTGATATTGCCATAATGTTGCCAGAAAAATATAATAAAAATAAAAGATTTGATATTCGTTTAAAAATGATGGCGGAATTATCCGAAATGTTAAATTATAAAAAGGTAGATATTATAATTTTAAATGATGTATCTTCGTTGCTATTTAAATATGTTATAATTTATGAAGGAAAAGTAATTTATGAAAATGAAATAGATAAGCGTGTTGATTACGCAACTTATATTCAAAGCGAATATTTTGATTTTGTTCCATTTTTAAATGAGCGTAATAAATTATTTTTAAAAAGATCAATTTAAAAAATATGATTAGTCCGATTGTTTTTAATAAAATAATTTCTAAGTTAGAAAATTTATTTGATTATTATAAAATTTTGAAAGAAATTCAAAAAGTTAATAGAAAATCATTTGTAAATGATTATCATTTTTATAGTTTAGCGGAAAGATATTTACAATTGTGTATTGAGATTATGCTTGATATCAGTAAAATGATTATTAATGATCAAGATTTAAAAAAGCCTGAAGATAATCAAAATGTTTTTAGTGTTTTAAAAGACGAAAAAGTTATTAGTAAAAAAATGTATAATCAATTGTTAGGAGTTGCAAATTTTAGAAATATTTTAGTGCATGATTATGAAAAAATTGACAGAGAAATTGTTTATAATAATTTGCAAAAAAATATTGAGCAATTTGTGCAGTTTAGAAAAGAAATTGCTAAATATTTAAACAAAAAATGTTAAAATGTTAGAGTGTTAAATTGTTAAAGTGAATTATATGCATTATGATAAATGGCAAAACATAATCGCGATGATTGAGGAAAAATTTGGAATTTTAGATAAAAAAGAAGAACAAGAAGAAATCGGAAAAGATGTAAATGGCAAAGATGTTTTTGAAAAAAAAGAGAAAATTGAGTTTAATGGTCCTTTAGGGAAAATGAAATTAGAGTTAATTACTCGTCCGATTGTTTTAGAAAAGAAAACAAATTTTTCACGCAGGATTGGCGGAGATGTCGGCATAGAATATATTTATTCTGACTCTGAAGAATCTTCAAGGTTTAAAGCCTATCAATGGAGCAAGGAGCAAAATGATTGGCTGGAAATAAATTCAGATATGTTTGCTGATTGAATTAATACCCCCTCTAACTCCCCCTAAATAGGGGGAGAAGAAAAAAATAATTCTCTTATAAGGGGGAGAACGAGAACAACGGGTTCCTCCCCTTTTAGGGGAGGTTAGGTGGGG
>JAACEG010000109.1 GCA_011682665.1 Lysobacteraceae bacterium | reverse complement strand
GACTTTATCTGAATGCGTAAAAGTTATAGATGAATTTTTGCTTTATCGTTTAGACGCGAATATCAAAAGCAGGAGATTTATAACAACATAATTTATTTCATACCCCCATAAAATTGATCCCTCCCCTTATAGGGGAGGTTAGG
Source organism: Lysobacteraceae bacterium (assembly GCA_011682665.1). Taxonomy (GTDB): domain Bacteria; phylum Patescibacteriota; class Patescibacteriia; order JAACEG01; family JAACEG01; genus JAACEG01. The sequence continues at coordinate 2,736 of JAACEG010000109.1, read as the reverse complement.
AGGGGTAAGGATAACGGTTTCCTCCCCTTATAGGGGAGGTTAGGTGGGGTAAAACAATGGATTCCTCCCCTTATAGGGGAGGTTAGGAGGGGTAAGAATAACAGGTTCCTCCCCTATATAGGGGAGGTTAGGTGGGGTAACAATTAATTCCTCCCCTTATAGGGGAGGTTAGGTGGGGTAAAAATAACGGTTCCCTCCTCTTCTATGAGGGGTTAGCTGTGGTAAGAATAACGGTTCCCTCCTCTTCTATGAGGGGTTAGCTGTGGTAAGGATAACGGTTTCCTCCCCTTATAGGGGAGGTTAGGTGGGGTAAAATTTGAATATATATTATATATGAAGTATTTTATTAAAACTTATGGTTGTCAAATGAACCAAAGCGATTCTGAAAGAATAGCGACTGTTTTAGATAATTTAAAAAATAAAGAGGTTTCTGAAATAGAAGATGCTGATTTGGTTATTTTTAATTTATGTTCTGTGCGGCAAACAGCCATTGACAGAATTTTTGGTCAGCTTAATAAAAAAAAGAATAAAAAGCAAAAAATTTTTTTAACAGGGTGTATCTTAGCCAGCGACAAAAAAAAGTTTGCTAAAAAGGTTGATCTAATTTTTGATATTAGAGAAATAAAAAAGCTAAAAAATTTTTTATTAAAAAAGAAGTTTGCTAAAAACAAAAAATTCAAGCAAGCAAGAGACGAAAATTTTGATTTTTCTTATTTAAAAATCAAACCAAAATATAAATTTAAAGATAAAGCTTTTGTTCCAATTATGACAGGGTGTAATAATTTTTGCTCTTATTGCGTTGTCCCTTACACGCGCGGAAAAGAATATTCACGTCCGCTTGGGGATATTATAAAAGAAGTTAAAAATTTAATTAACAATGGCTGTAAAGAGATTATTTTATTGGGACAAAATGTTAATAGCTACAACTCAAAATTTTCAATTTTCAATTTTCAATTTTCAATCAATTTTCAATTTTCAAATTCTTCAATGATTAATTTTGCTAATTTATTACGGATAATAAATAGTATTGAGGGAGATTTTAAGATTAGCTTTTTAACTAATCATCCGAAAGATATGAATAATGATTTAATTGACGCGATTGCGAAATGTGATAAAGTCGTGAAGCATATTCATCTTCCTTTTCAGTCAGGCGATGATGAAATTTTAGAAAAAATGAATCGTCATTATACGCAAAAAGATTATCTTAATCTAATAAAAAAGATTAGAAAGAAAATTCCTGAAATTAAATTTTCAACTGATGTTTTTTCCAGGAGAAACAGAAAAGCAATTTCAAAAAACAGTTGATGTTATAAAAAAAGTTGGGTTTGAAAATATTTATATAAACAAATATTCTCCGCGATTTGGAACTTTAGCTTTTAAAAAATATTTAGATGATATTCCTTGGGACGAGAAAAAAAGACGATGGAGAATAATAAATGATTTAATAAAAAAATATAGTTCCTCCCCTATTTAGGGGGGGTAGCTGTGGTAAAAATAACGGTTCCCTCCCCTATTTAGGGGAGGTTAGGTGGGGTAAAAATATAAAAATGTAAGAAATACCCCTCTAACTCCCCCTAAATTTAGGGGGAGAATTATAAAATAAAATTTTTCCTTTAATAAGACCTGTTCCATCAAATGATGAGAGTAAATTAAGAGGGGTTTTAAATAAAAAATAAACAAAAAAAATAGGAGGAGCCGTTTTGTTTGCGCTCCTCCTTGTCGCGCCTTGATTGGTCCAGTCCCGTGCAGGGCTATGTCCTCGTTCCACTGCTATGTATTATGTATTAGAAAATAAATAGGATGATTTAAATAGTTTTAATAGAAAATTATAGTTCCTCCCCTGATAAGGGGAGGTCAGGAGGGGTTAAATTATGAAAATAATTATGAAAATAGACAAAAATTTTATATCATACAATAAAAAACTTACAATGCGAGCAAAAGAAAATAGAAAAAATTCAACAAAAGCGGAAAAAAAGATGTGGAATGAAATACTAAGAAATAAATTAACAGGATATAAATTTGTAAGACAAAAACCGATTAATAATTTTATTTTAGATTTTTATTCCTCGGAAATTTTATTTGCCATAGAAATAGACGGGGATAGTCATTATGAAAATAGAAAATATGATGAAAAAAGAACTGTTATTTTAAATAAATTAGGTATTAAAGTAATAAGATATACAAATATAGAAATAATAAATAGTATTGATGGAGTATATTTGGATTTATTAAAAAAGATAAAAATAAGAGAAAGGGAATTAAATAAACCCCCTAAATCCCCCTTATCAGGGGGACTTGAGTTAAAATAAGTTCCTCCCCTGATAAGGGGAGGTCAGGAGGGGTTTAAAATATGAATAACATCAAACCAAAATTAATTGTTATTTTAGGACCAACAGCTTCTGGCAAGACAAAGCTGGGCGTTAAACTGTGTTCAAAATTTAACGGAGAAATTGTTAGCGCTGATTCTCGCCAAGTTTATAAAGGAATGGATGTGGGGACAGGCAAAGATATTAGAGACTATTGTCTTAAATTACCAATTACCAATTACCAATTACCAATTACAAAAATATCAAATTCAAAATCACAAATCCTAAATAAATCCAAAATCAAAAATTCAAAATTCAAAAAATACAGAATTGTTAAAATTCCATATCATCTTATTGATATTGTTAACCCCAAAAAAAGATTTAATTTGGACCAATATCAAAAAATGGCTTTTCAAGCCATTGATGATAT
>JAACEG010000009.1 GCA_011682665.1 Lysobacteraceae bacterium | reverse complement strand
TAGGGGAGGAAAACATAATTTTTACCCTTCCAACCCTCCCTATAATAGGGGAGGAATATTTTTCCTACATTTTCGCTCGTTTTAAAATTTCCGCCTCAACAATTGAACGATCATTCCCATATTTTAATCTTGAAAATTGCTTAATCCTATCTGCGTTAGAAATTTTATTTTTCTGCAAAGGAAAAGTTTTCATATTAAAAGCTCGCGCTGGTTGATTGTCAATAATTAATTTAACATAAGCATTAAATTTATCTATATTAATCAAATCATAAGCGCTAAAAACCGGCGCAAATTCTTTTGCTAAAAATTCAGCGTCCTCAGCTCCAACTTTAAAAGAAACTATTGTCCCAATATTTCCAAAAATCGCGTCTCTAATACTAGTATCTTGTTTATGCGACAACTGGCCAATATATTGATGAGCTATATTCAAATTAAGCCGATATTTTCTGGCTTCTGATAAAATTATAGTAATACTTTCCGTAATAAAATTTTGAAACTCATCAAGATAAAGATAAAAATCTTTTCTTTCATTTCTTGAAATGTCAGTGCGCGAAAGAGCAGACATTAAAATTTTGCCGACCAACATCATTCCCAACAAATATGAATTCATTTCTCCAATTTTTCCTTTACTCAAATTAACTAAAAGAATTTTTCTTTCATCCATTATTGTCCTTAAATCAAAAGCGCTTTTTTGCTGACCAATAATTGGACGCATTATATCATTAGAAATAAAAGTATTTAGTTTGCTTGTTATATACGGAACCATATTGGCAAGAGCCGCATCGCCCCCGGCTTTTTCAGCTTCTTTTTGCCAAAAATCTTTTACAACAGGATTTAAACATTTGCTTAATTTGTATTTTCTAAAATCAGCGTCAGCTAAAACTTTTGATATTTCCATTAAGGTTGAACCGCTTTTTGGATCTTCCATAACAAGAAGCATCGCGTTTCTCATATATTGTTCAAACATTGGTCCACCGGTTTGTTTTAAGTCATAAAGCTTGTCAAAAATGCTAATCATCTCATTAATTACAAAAGTTTTTTGCTCAGGATATTTTTTATTGTATTCCAATAAATTAATTCCCATTGGACGCTCGACATCTGCTGGATCAAAATAAATTACATCTTTAATACGTTCGTTAGGAATAGTGTCTAAAATATCGTTAACTAAATCTCCATGCGGATCAATAACCGCGACTCCGTCTCCATTTAAAATATCTTGTTTTGCCATATTAGATAAAAATTCTGATTTCCCAGTGCCTGATTTACCAACAGCATAAATATGCCTTGTCCGATCGCTTCTATTAATTCTAATAAGGCTTTTAACTTCACGATAAATATTCTCGCCTAAAACAATTCCCGTCTCAGGAATATTATTAGGAGCCGGCGCTTCTTTAGAGGAAAGCCATTGAATATTTGGAGTTTGCGAACTAACTAATGGAAAATGAAATAAAGATGCCATCTCTTCTGAATTCAAAACCATTTTTTTTGATTGATTAAAATTACGATAAATAAAATCATTAATTATAGTCTTTTGCCTAAAAACAGTTACTGATTTAAAACTATTTCCATATTCATATATATTATACTGTCCAAAACTATTAACAATATTATCCAAATAGGTCTCCACCTGATCTTTCTTGTCAGCGGAAACAATAATTCTAATATTAACTTCAAGCCCTGATCTTGAAATCTTTTCTTCAATTTTTTTAACTGACTCCTCTTCTAAAGGCGACATTTTATGCGCTTCCTGAACAGCTGGTTTATTTTCTCCAAAAACACTTGAACCTAATATTGATTTCCCAATATCACCGCCTAAAGAAGTTAAAACGCTTGATTTAGAATCACCTATCTGATTAATCGCGCTCTTTAAGCTTTTCCCCTTTCTGACCTCAGAAACAATCTTAGATCCTGATAAACGCCAATCGTTTTGGGCGGGACGAACAACAAATTGAAGAGTGGCCCCATCATCGCTTTCCATTTTACTTAAAGCATTTATCAAGGCATTTAAAGGATCTGACTGTAAGCTTTTATAAGTTTTAATTGGAAAAATAGAACTTTTTTCTAATTTTAAATAAACTCCATCAATAAATCCTTGAGGAGAAAAAATATTATAATCTTCTGTTTCTTCAATATGTGCGTTTGGATATTGCGCTTGCACTTGTTGAATAATAAATTGTTTAAGATTTTTCGGAGCAGCTATATAGAATGAAATTATTCCATTTTTAACAACTATTTCAAAAGTTAAATGATTTTTCGGTCCAGAAAATAAAGATTTAAAATTCATTGATTTGCTTAGTCCGCTGATATTAGAATAAATTGCTTCCATTATTCCTATCTTTTCTTGAATGCTCTGTAGACTTGAAGCTTTCTCTTGATCGTTTTCTATAGATTCTCTTGGCATTGTAACTAAAAGCACGCTTTTTTTAAAAATTGATAAACCGCTTTTTCTTTTTTTCATAAAATATTTTAGCGTAAAAAAAACAATAATTAAAAAAAATAAAAATACTAAAAAATATTCTAATAAAATGAAAATTTGTCGAGATATTTCAGACATAATATAAAATGCAAAACTACAACCTTAAATACACTAACACTTTAGCATATAAACATTTAAACGACAATAACTAAACAATAACTAAACTAATAATATTAAGACACGAAGATTGTTGGTTTTAGATATTTCATAGTTTTTAATTTTGAATTATGGATTTTGATTCAATGACTTAATTTTAAATTTCTAATTTTTTACCCCACCTAACCTCCCCTAAACAGGGGAGGAAACCGTTATCCTTACCCCACCTAACCTCCCCTAAACAGGGGAGGAAACCGTTATCCTTACCCCACCTAACCTCCCCTAAAAGGGGAGGAACCGTTATTCTTATCCCCCCCTGGCCTCCTCTAATAGGGGAGGAACCTGACTCCATAGTTCTCCCCCTTATAGGGGAAATCTGTTTTTTCGTTCTCCCCCTTGTAGAGGGAGTTCATTTATCCTCCCCCTTTTAGGGGGAGTTAGAGGGGGGGGTATTTGAATGACATAATGTTTAAAAATTAAAACATTCACCCCGTTAAATAATTACGATAATAAAAATTATAACAGCAAATTCAATAAATTTAATAATAATTACTTTGCCAAACAATTATAGAAATAAATATTTAACAGGGTAAAATAATTCAATCAAAATTCAAAATTGGAAATTCAAAATTATTTATAAAATCCCCCCTGCCTCTTTGCTAAAGAAGGAACTATTTGTAATCCGCTAATTAGTTAATTCACTAATCCGTTAATTCGTTAATTATTTATCAATATAATCAATATAGTCTTTCACTCTTTTCCAGGACGAGAAAGGAATTGTTGGATGAACTGTTTTTCCGCCAAACTTGATGGCCTTGATTATAGCCTTGATTGGATAATTTCCATAGACATAAGAGTTAACAATAGTAGACCAATGTTTTCTGGCCACAGGGATCTTGTTTTTTCCATAGTGTTCTTTTAATTTATCTTTTAAATCTTTGGCAATGTTTTGTTCTTGGTGAAGAGAAGATAGCCTTGATTTGTTGTAGGAAAATGGTTTATTAAATACCCCCTCTGCCCCCTTAGCAGGGGGAGAACTATTTGAATTTTCTAATAAAATAATACTGGTGCTCACGGGTTTCGATGAGTAGCCATGTTTAATATAGAACTTTACATAGATTGTATGTAGTTCTCCGCTGTCATTACAAGAATCACGCCTGTGGCGGAGACGAAGCCTCCTGCCGCCGGCAGGCAGGCTTCGTCGTTCCTCCTCGCAATGACGATAAAATTTAAATATTTCGTAATTCGCAAATTATTATAATAATAGCAAATTTTTATTTTTTAAACAATTATAAGTTATTCACAGAAAAAAAATAATTTTCAATTATTATATAAAAATCGCGTCTTTTGCGCAAACTAAAATTTGCTAATCCGAATTTGATATTACGATTTTGCGTTGGTTTAAAAAAGCAACAGACTTTAGTCTGCGCTTTTATAAAATTAATTAAAAACAAAATTAACTTTATATAGAAGTTGCACCTCTCTTGTCAAAATACTATTAAAATTTTGACTTTTTCTTTTAAAAATTATACAATAAAAATAATCAAAATACAAATAAAAATTTTAATAATTAACAACAAATTTATGGTCAACACAATCCTTTGGATCGTTTTAGGCGCGATTGTCATCGTTATTATATGGTTAGTCGCTGTTTATAATGGTCTAATCAAAAGTAAAAATAGAACTGAAGAATCCTGGTCAGATATTGACGTACAATTAAAAAGGCGCTACAATTTAATTCCAAATTTGATAGAAACCGTTAAAGGTTATGCGGCTCACGAACGGGAGCTTTTTGAAAAAGTGACTAAAGCGCGAACAGTTGCAATGGGAGCAAATACCACCGGAGAAAAAGCGCAAGCGGAAAATATGCTTTCTGGGACTTTGAAATCTTTATTCGCTGTTGCAGAAAATTATCCTAATCTAAAAGCGAATGAAAATTTCGCAAAATTGCAAGATGAGTTGTCAGATACTGAAAATAAAATACAAGCCGCTCGCAGATTTTACAATGGCAATGTCAGGGATTTTAATATTAAACTTCAAGTCTTTCCAACTAATGTAATCGCTAAACAACTTGGGTTTAATAAAAAAGATTTCTTTGGAATTGAAAATGAAGAAGAAAAAGAAGTACCAAAGGTGAAATTTTAAAAATAAAATATCAAAAAAACACTATGTTTAAAATCACCACAAATCTACAAATCAGCTACAAATATTACAAATTTTAATGTTTGTAAATTATTAAAGTACCCCCTCTAACTCCCCCTAATTAGGGGGAAATTGTGGAAAACAAGTTCCTCAATAGAGGGAGAATTGTGGAAAACAGGTTCCTCAATAGGGGGGGGGGAGAATCGTGGAAAACAGGTTCCTCCCCTATTTAGGGGAGGTTAGGTGGGGTAAAAAATTGTAAATTAAAAATTATTATGCGTTTGTATTCACAAATTGATTCTAATAAAAGAAAAACAATTTTACTTATTGCTATTTTTGTAGTTTTTATTACATCTTTAGGATGGGTATTTGGAAAAATGTATAATTTCGGATATTACGGACTTGCCATAGCCATAGTAATTTCCATATCAATGTCATTATTTAGTTATTATGAAGGAGACAAAGTCGCGCTCTGGACCGCTGGCGCAAAGCCAATTAAAAAACAAGAAAATCCTTATGTCTATAATATGGTAGAAAATTTAGCAATTACAGCTGGTCTTCCATTACCAAAAATCCATATTATCCAAGACCAAGCCATAAACGCCTTTGCTTGCGGGCGCGATCCCAAACATGCTTCTATAGCTATAACTTCAGGAGCTATAAAAAAATTAGAAAACGAAGAATTAGAAGGAGTAATTGCGCATGAGCTTTCCCATATTAAAGATTATGATATTCGTTTAATGACAATTGTTATAATTTTAGTCGGCATTATCGCTTTAATGTCTGATTGGATGATTAAAGGACAACTATTTGGTTTAGGAGGGAGAGATAAAGAAAAAAATAATGTTTTAATTATTATAGGAATAGTTTTAGCAATCCTGTCGCCTTTAGCCGCAAAATTAATACAATTGTCTATTTCCAGAAAAAGAGAATTCTTAGCTGACGCTAATGGCGCGCTTTTAACAAGATATCCAGAAGGATTAGCAAGAGCTTTGGAAAAAATAGCCCAGGAAAATATCCCTTTAAAACGCGCTAACAACGCTACTTCACATCTTTATATTTCTAACCCATTTAAAGGATCAAAAAATAAAATATCTAAAATGTTTTCTACTCACCCGCCGATTCAGGAAAGAATTAAAGCCTTAAAAAATATGTAATATCTTGAATTATAAAATTTATTTTAAATCAAGTTTCCCCTCTTGGCAAAAGGGGATTAAGGGTAATTTTATAAATAATTTTGAATATGGTTTCCTCCCCTATATAGGGGAGGTTAGGAGGGGTAAAAAATTGAAAATTGAAAATTAAAATACCCCCTCTAACTCCCCCTACAAGGGGGAGAAGAGAAAACAGATTCCCCCTAAAAGGGGGAGAACGAAAAAACAGATTTCCCCCTACAAGGGGGAAAACGAGAATAATAGTTTTCTCCCCTATATTAGGGGGATTAAAGGGAATTTTTTAATAAAATATTTTAAAAATCCTCCAACCTTCCCGTAGCGAGTACGGGACAGGCTCTTTTTCAAAGGAGGACTATAATTATTATTTCGTAATGCAAAGTAATATGCAAAAATTTTTAAACAAGTTCACAATAAATTATAAAGACGCCATTGCGCGCGCCTACAATTTTGCATTGGAAAATCATAATTCAATGATTGAGCCTGAACACATTTTTTATTCCTTGATTACGCAAAAAGGAACCTTTGCTAATCAAATTTTTAAAAAAACAAAAACAAGTTTATTAGAAATAAAAAAAGAGCTATTAGTAAAAAATAACAGTTTAGATTTAGATATTAATAAAAAAATAACTCCTTATTTATCAACATCAAGTATAGATTTAATCAAAAAATCGGCTGTTATCGCTAATAAATTTAAACATAAATTTATAGGTACTGAACACCTTCTAAACGCCTTAATCAAATCAGATAATCCTAAAATTAAAAAATTTTTAAAAGAAAAAAAAATAAACCTAGCAAGATTAGAAGAACAATTATCCTCAACATTAAAAACGATCTCCAAATTTTCTCAAATATCTGAAAGAACCAGCCGGCCTCATAGATTAGAAGAAATAAATTTTTTTGATGAAAAAACAATGCCTGAAAAAAATAATTTTCTTATTGAATTAACAAAAGATTCAATGTTAGATACCTTTGATCCTGTCATCGCCAGAGATGAAGAAATTGAAAAAATTATTCAAATACTTTGCCGCAGAAAAAAAAATAACCCCCTGCTTCTGGGAGAAACCGGAGTTGGAAAAACAGCTATTATTGAGGGCTTAGCTAAAAAAATAATTAAAATGGAAGTTCCTCCAATCTTATTTGGCAAAAAAATTATAAAACTTGACTTAGGGTCCGCGATTGCTGGAACAATGTTCAGGGGTGAATTTGAATCAAAATTAGAATACACTATTGAACAAATTCAGAATGATCCTAACGCCATACTTTTTATTGATGAAATTCATAATATTGTTAATGCTGGAACTTCAAACGGAGCTTTAGACGCGGCTAATATTTTAAAACCGGCTTTATCAAGAGGAAAACTTAGTTTAATAGGAGCTACAACTTTTTCTGATTTCAAAAAATATATTGAAAAAGATCAAGCTTTAGTCAGAAGATTTGAAACTATTCAAATAGAGGAACCAGATACAAAAAAAACTAAAGAGATTTTGAATGCTATTAAAAAATATTATGAAGAATTTCATAAAATAAAAATTACTGACCAAGCCATTGATTCGGCTATTTATGTTTCTGAACGATATATGACTAATAAATTTTTACCGGACAAAGCCATTGATCTTATTGATAAAGCGGCTTCTAGTCTTAAATTAAAAAAACAAAAACATAATTTTGACTTTCTCCAAAACAGATTTATTGAAAAAGCTAATAAACTTCAAAGAGAAAAACAAAAATATATAACTAATGAAAATTACGAGTCAGCTTTAAATCTAAAAAAACAAGAAAAAATTTTATTCAAAGAGTTTGATTTGTTTAAAAAATTCAGATCGCAAGCGGAAACATTAATATTAGGGAAAATTACTGATCAAGATATAATTAAAACCGCCGCCCAAACAACAAGTATTCCCATAGAACAAATAAATTTAACAAATAAGAAAAATATTTCAGATTTAGAAAAAAAACTAAATGATAAAATTATTGGACAAAAAAAAATAATCCATATTGTTAATAAATATTTAAAGCGCGCTTTACTCAATATGTCTTCTCCTGAAAGGCCTTTGGGGTCATTTATTTTTTTAGGACCGACAGGCGTTGGAAAAACAGAGCTGGCAAAACAAATCGCGAAACTTGTTTTTGGCAAAAAAAATTCTTTTATTAAATTTGATATGAGCGAATTTAATGATAAATTTAACGCCTCTAGAATGATTGGCGCGCCAGCTGGATATGTTGGATATGAAGAAGGCGGAAAGCTCACAGAATTTGTAAAACATAATCCTTATTCTTTAATTTTATTTGATGAAATAGAAAAAGCTCATCCAGATATTTTTAATTTATTGCTACAAATTTTAGAAGATGGAATTTTAACTGATGCTGGTGGAAATACTATTAATTTTAAAAACACTCTTGTTATTTTAACATCTAATATAGGAGTGGAAGAATTTTACGCAAAAGACAGTATTGGCTTTGGAACTAACGAAAAAAATAATTCAAATTTTAATATTTTAAAAAACAAAATAAATAAAAGAATAAAGAAAATTATCCGTCCAGAGCTTTTAAGCAGGTTAGATCAAATATTAATTTTCAATCCTTTGGACAAAAAAAATATAAAAAAAATAGTGGAGCTACAATTGAATGAATTAGAAAAAAAATTACTGGAAAAAAATATAAAATTAAGTTATAATAAAAAAGTGGTTAACCAACTTGCTTCCATGTCTTATCTTCCCGAACAAGGAGCGCGCGCTGTGAGAAAAACAATTCAAGCAAAAATAGAAGATCAGCTTGTTGATATTATATTAGAAAACAAAAAAAATAGTTTTATAAAATTAGGAAATGAAAAAATAAAAGTGAGTATGAAATAAAACTCAAAACTCCTGCCTCATCGGCAGATAAACAAAATGCAAAATTAATAATAATATCAAAGTCCAAATATCAAATGTCAAATTCACCTTCTTAGATAATTTTATATCTAAACAGGGTAAAAATCCAAAATTCAAATATCAAATAAAACTAAAATCTGAAATTAATTTAAAAATGATTTGGCCTTTAGTCATTTAACATTAAATTGACATTTGATATTTGCCATTAAAATAAGTTGCCAAAAAATTGGGTATTTTGTTGAAAATCAAAAATTACCTGCCTACCAATAAGGTAAGGTTAGTAATATATTTATAAATTATGTTTAATTACCAATCAGCGGAAGAAGATAGAGCGCGAAAACGTTTAATCAAAAAAGAGCAAGAAAAAAAACCAAAAGAAACCGCGAAAAAAGTAGCTGGTAAAATAGTTGGGAAAACAATAATAAGATGGCTTTTTGGTTTAATGGCTACTGGCGTCTTGCTTCCTGTGGCAGTAATAGCGCTTGATATTTATTGGTTCTTTACTTTATTTAATGGAAAATTAGCTAAAATAGGGATTATAAAAGGAACAATTTTAGGAGGATTAAATTTATTATTGCTTTTGCTAATTTTAGTCGCTTTTATGATGTTTTATTGCACTATCCATCCAGTAGAATGCGGCTGGGAAACAGTCAAAGAAACAGTAAAACAAATTGTTGAGTAAAAAATATATTTATGAATATTCCAGATTTAAACTATAAAAAAATTATTTTAATAATAGGATTCATTTTCTTGAGTTTATTTTTTTCGTTTCTAATTTATTCTTTCTTTTTTAGAAGTTTTGTTCCTGTTAATAAAAATATAAATAATGAAATAATTCCCTTAAATGATGTCGGACGGAATTATAATGTTAACGGAAAATTGCCTAATACTAATAAAAATATAAACAAAGATGCTTCACTTTCCAAACCAACAAAAAACAAAAACTCTAACAAAAAAAAGAAGGAAGTAAAAAAAATCAGCCAATCAATTGTAAAGGGAATAACTATGAATGCAGAGGGGGATAAATTGGTTTATTACAATAGAGACGACGGTAAATTTTATACTATTAATAAAAAAGGAGAACCAGTTTTAATGAGTGAAAAAACTTTTTATAACGTGCAAAACATTGTTTGGTCCCCCAAAAAAGACAAAGCTATCTTAGGGTATCCAGATGGCTCTAATATTATTTATGATTTTAACAAAAAAAAACAAACTACTTTACCAAAAAATTGGCAAGGGTTTGATTTTTCTTCCGATAATAAACAAATTGTAACTAAGAATCTTGATTTTGACTCAGAAAACAATTATTTAATCATAGCTAATATTGATAGCGGACAAAGTAAAATTATTGAAGACTTAGGGAATAAAGTGAATAATTTTAAATTAGCCTATTCTCCGGATAATCAAGTTGTGGCTTTTTTTATTGAACCTCTTGACTTTGATCATCAAGAAGTTTATTTAATTGGCCAACATAATGAAAACTTTAAATCAATCATTGTGGAAGGATATGGATTCCAAGGAAAATGGAGCCCACAAGGAGATAAAATATTATATAGCGTCTATAATAGTAAAAGCAATTATGAACCTGCTTTATGGCTAACAACAAAGGGGGGAATTTATAAAAAAAGAATAGCGCTTAATACTTGGGCGGAAAAATGTTTTTTTTATAATAATGATACTATTTATTGCGGAGTTCCAAAGTTTTTAGAAGAAATGATGGGCATTAACCCTAATTATGCTATAAATATAAATGATAATATTTATAAAATAAATTTAATTAAAAACTTAACTAAAAAGATCACAGAAACTAAACGCAATATTGATAAAATAATAGTTAGCGCTGATGAAAAAATTTTATATTTTACTGATAAAAGAACAGGACGATTATATAAAATTGACTTATAAAAAATAAGTTATATTATTTATCATAGAAATATCATCTTTGAGGATGGTATTTTTAATCATTTAATATATTCCACCCATAGCTCAGTTGGTAGAGCAGTTGCCTCTTAAGCAAATGGTCGCAGGTTCAAATCCTGCTGGGTGGACAAAAATTCACCCTCCCTCTCTGTTATAAATACCCCCTCTAACTCCCCCTGCAAGGGGGAGAACGGGAAAACAGATTTCCTCTACAAGGGGGAGAGCGAGAATAACGGGTTCCTCCCCTTTTAGGGGAGGTCAGGTGGGGTAAGAATAACGGGTTCCTCTCCTTTTAGGGGAGGTCAGGTGGGGTAAAAATTATGGAATAATACCCCCCCCTCTAGCTCCCCCTAAATAGGGGGAGAACTATAAAATAAAATCCTCCCCTTTTAGGAGAGGTTAGGTGGAGTAACTAGGGGGCCTACCTACCAATCCGTTTCGCCATAGCTTTAGAGAGGTGAGTAGGCAGGGTTAAGTGGGGTAAAAAATAATTTATATAATCGTTATGGAAAAAAATAAAGATACTCAAATTTTTATCATTTTGATTATTATACTCGCTGTTATTTTAATAATACTGATTAGCGCTTTTACGATTTTAAAAATTCATTTAATACAACCAAGAATAAATCAAACAAAGACAAATAAAATCAAACCTCTGAATAATCCTGCAAAAAATTTTTCAGGAGATCCCTTAATAACTCCGGCACGAGAAATTGAAAATCTCAAATAATAATAATTCCCCCTTTGAAAAAGGGGGCAAGGGTGATTTTATAAATAATTTT
>JAACEG010000008.1 GCA_011682665.1 Lysobacteraceae bacterium | reverse complement strand
CCAAATGGACGAGTAGGCTTTTATTTTTTATTTTGGCGAATATTCTTATTTATGATATAATAAAAATATTCAAACATTTTGACATTTTAACACACAAACATTTGAATATTTAAACAAAATTCAAAATTCAAAATCACAGTTAAATTTTTTAACTTTTTATTTTATTGTTTGAAAATTGATTGTTGAAAATTTTAAGATTATATCAATTTTTATGGGGATAATAAATAATATAATAAATTTTATAAATGTTTGGGATTTGATCATTATTTCAAGTTTTACTTTATTTTTTGCTTTTTTTATTTTTTTTATTAAAAAAGAAAAGGCAATGATTTTAATTTTAAGCATTTATTTAAGTTTTGTTTTTGTTGAAGAGTTCAACGCGGTTAGTCTAAGTCTTTTACGATGGAAATTTTTTTCAAGTAATATATTTATCCCTGAAATTTTGTTTGTTATAATAATAATTTTGTTTTTTATTTTATTTCTCAGAACAGGATTTTTCAAAAGTTATGCAAGGTCATATTACCAAAAAGATGGAAAACAATTTTTTTTAAATATTTTAGCAATTATATTATTTGTGAATATAAGCATTCATTATTTTTTACCTCCTTATATAGGTTTAAATTTAAGTCTATTTTTAAAAATTGTTTTTACGAATCCCCTAATGTTTTTTATCTGGATGTCAGCACCGATGTTCAGTCTTTTTTTTGTGAGAAGATAATCTTTTAAATATGCTTGAGCAATTATTTAATTCTAAAATCAGGGTAAAATTATTAAGGTTATTTTTAGCTAATCCTAATAAACGATATTATATAAGACAACTTACAAGATTATTTGATTCGCAAATTAATTCTGTGCGTAGGGAAATTAATAATTTAGTTTCTATCGGAATTTTAAATTTTGTATCTGATTCTAAACAAGATGAAGAAAAAAAGGATGCTATCAAAAAGGGAAAGTCTCAGCGAAAATATTTTCAAGCAAATATAAATTTTGATCTTTATCCTGAATTAAAATCTTTAATTTTAAGATCTCATCTTGTTATTAAAGAGGGAATTTGTAAAGAAATCGCTAAAGCAGGCAATATAAATTATTTGGTTTTTACTGGAATATTTGTTGATTTTCCTAATTCACCTATTGATATATTGATAGTTGGAAGAGCAAATAAGGTAAAAATAAGCAAAATTATTAATAAATTTGAAAAAGAATTAAATAGAAATATAAATTATACTTTAATGTCAAAAACTGAATTTTTGTATCGTAAAGACATTGCTGATAGATTTTTGTATAATATTTTGGAAAATAAAAAAATCGTGGTAATAGATAAAATTACTTTGTGATTTTAATCATTTTGTAATTTTTACGGAAAGTTAAAGAAATTATTAAAAAATAGAATTAAGATTTAACTGTTTTTATGTGGGTTTATTTATTACAAAAATTGTCTTGGATTATTTTAACACCATTATTCAAGTTTTTTTTACATCTAAAAATATCAGGACAAAAAAATTTTAATTTAGTAAAACAAAAACAATTTTTTATTATTGCTAACCATATAAGTTATTTAGATCCTTTTTTAGTGTCAGCGACTGTTCCATTTTTTAAATTTTTAAAAATGGATTTTCGTTATATGACCAAAGCTTATTGGTTTAAAATTTATCCAATAATAAAGTTTTTAGGGGCTTATCCGTTGAAAAGGAAGCAAAAAACTTTGGAAAAAACTTTAGCAGAGACAGAAAAATTTATTGAGAAAGGAAAGCAAATGTTGATTTTTCCAGAAGGCACGATTCCAAAACAAGGAGAGAGATTGCCTGTTCGGCAGGGAATCGCTTATTTAGCTAAAAAATATAATTTGCCGATTTTACCCATTGCGCTTAAAGGAAGCGATAGGATTAATGGCGAGAAAAGTGTAGATATAAAAAAAATTTTTTCCAGAAAATATTCAGTAAGCGTTAAAATCGGCAAACCTTTTTATTACAATGATGTTGCTGATAACAACATGGATTATCATTCAGTCGCTTATAAAATAATGGAGCAGGTGAGAATGATATTGTAATTAGGAGTTATATTTTTTGTTTAATTTTTTATAATATAATTTTTAAGGAGAAAGGAGGCTTATATATTAGACAATAATTTTTGGGAGAAATATTTTAGAGTTTATGATATTCTAAATATTGTGATTCCATATAAAAAATTGTTAAATATCATTTGTGAAGAATTGGATATAAAAAAAGGAGAAAAGATTCTAGAAGCCGGTTCTGGAACTGGAAATTTAGCTTTAGAAATTAAGAAAAGAGGAGCCGATGTTACAGCTCTTGATAATATAAAGATAGCCTTAGAAATGCATAAACAAAAAGATAATGAAGCATCTGTATTTTTATGGGATTTAACTAATAATTTGCCATTTTCTAACAATTATTTTGATAAGATTTGTTCAAATAATACAATTTATACGATTTCTAAAAAGAAAAGAGATAATTTAATAAAAGAGTTTTATAGAGTTTTGAAACCCGGGGGGAAAATAGTTTTATCTAATATACACAAAAAGTTTTCTCCAAAAAAAATTTATTTAGATCATATAAAATATAGTATTAGGTATTATGGATTTTTAAAAACATTAAAAGATATATTTTTAATGTTAGTTCCTTCTTTAAAAATGTTTTTTTATAATTTTAAAATTAAAAAAGAAGACAAAAAAGGAGAATATGATTTTTTAGAAAAATATGAACAAAAAGAATTATTTAAAAAAGCAGGTTTTATAAATATATCTGAAAATAAAAAAGTTTATTCTAATCAAGCTATTTTAAACAGCGCTTATAAAAAATGAAAAAATATTTAACTATAAAAATTAAAGTTAATAAAAAAAAAGAAGCAATTGATTTTGGAATTCCTGACACTAAGGAAGAACTTGATGATATGTTTAAATCCAGATATAAAGTTTATTTTAAAAAAGATTATATAGATGAAAATAAGCAAAAAAGGGATTTTGATGAATATGATGAAAATGGAGATTGTATTTATTTTATTGCGACATATAAAGGTAAGATTGTTGGATCAGCAAGAATCATTAAAAGTAATTTTTTACCAACCGAAAAAGATTGTTTTAGGTTTAGAGAACCTAAAAAAATAAGTCTGATCCCTAGAAATCAAAGAACTGAAGTAAGCCGTTTAATTGTTTTGAATAATGATCCAAAAAATTATTTTCCTAGACATTTAATAATGATAGGTCTCTTACATTCAATATCTTTATATAGCAAAGAGGATAATTTGTTAGGAGGATATTCTTTTATTAAAGATAATTTAAAGAAAAAATTAAAAAAATTAAAAATACCGTTTTATTTAATAGAGCCTTTTGAACAAATTTATAATAAAGGAGTCTTAACAAAATATTTTAATGATAGATCAAATCCTGTTTGGCCAATTTATTATTTTAGAGATGAAATATTTATTTTTACATTAAAAATTTTTAACAATAATTTTCTTTTTAAAAAAAATAGCAAAAATGAATATGAATTTAAGCATTGTTTTTTATGGAAAATTTTATTAAAATTTTTTAAATTTTGATTTTACTATTTATGGATTTTACCGTATTAATTTTATTTATAATTGCTTTGTTCAATCTAATATTAGCTGTATTTGTTTTTTTGAATAATAGGACAAAACTGGTAAATATTTTTTTTGGGATAACTGTTTTAGGTTGTTCAATGTGGAATTTAGGAATGGGTTTTTATAGAATTGGAAATATCGAAACGATAAATTTTTGGGGAAATTTTGTTTATTTTGCTATAGATTTTACTGTTGTATTTTTTTTATATTTTTCTTTTGTTTTTCCTAAAGGGGAATTTCCTAAGAATTTTGTTCTAAGATTTTTTTTAATATTTCCACCAATTGTTATTTTTTTAATATCTTTAATTCCAGGATCAATTATTACAAAAAATATCGTAGAGGATTCAGAAATTTATACCACAGTTGGTTGGGGGTATTTTGTTCATTCTTTTATTACAGTAGTTTATTTTTTTTGGGCTTTTTTAAATTTGATAATGAAATATAAAAAAGCTAGAGGGATAATCAAAAATCAATTAGTATATTTATTTTTTGGGACCTCTATTTCTGTTACTATAGGTATTATTACAAATGTAATACTTTTTTTTATTACAACAGAATATAACTGGATTGGACCAGCGGCGACAGTTATAATGGTGAGTTTTATAGCTTATGCTATTTTGCGTTATAGTTTAATGGATATCCGTATTGTTATCCGTCAAAGCGCGATTATTCTTTCTACATTATTATCTATTATATTAATATTTTTAATAATTATAGGTTTATATGATTATTTATCTGGTTTTAATATAAGTTATACTTTACTTATAATTCTTATTTTTATTTTTGTTATTACTGTTTTACTTTTTTTGCCGATAAAGAATTTTTTTGAAAGAATTTCCAATAAATATTTTTTCGCGTCGCTTTATAATGAAGAACAAATTTTACAAAATTTAATTAAAGAAATTCCTAGAGTTTTAGATATTAAACATTTAATTAATTTAATTGTTGATACAATTAAAAATACTTTGCAAATAGAAAAAGTTGTTTTATGGTCTTTTGATATGAAAAATAAAAAATTTGTCGCCTTAAAACCGACTGACTGTAATACTAAAGAAATGGAAGGCTTTATAAAAAGTAAATTTTTGAAAAATTATTTTTCAAAATCTAATTTATTTATAATGCAAGAAGCAGAATACGCATTATCGCATGAGCTTGTTAATATTAATAATAGAGACAAAAATTACTTTTTAGAATTAATAAGTAAAATGAAAAAACAAGAAATAGAAATAGCCTTGCCTTTGGTAGTTAAAAAAAGTTTGATTGGATTTTTATTTTTAGGTAGGAAAATTGATAATGCTGTTTATAATAAACAAGATATTGATATGTTAAAAATTATTGCTAACCAGTCAGCCGCTGCGCTGGAAAACGCTTTGCTTTATGAAGAAACTAAAAATTTTAATATTAAAATGAAAGAGGAAGTAAAAAGAGCAACAGGAAAATTGCGTAAAGCTAATAAAGAATTAAAAAAACTTGATAAAGTTAAATCGGAATTTATTTCAATCGCCTCTCATCAATTGCGCACCCCGATTACGATTATTAAAGGATATGTTTCTATGCTTTTAGAAGGTGATTATGGAAAAATAAATAAAAAAGCAAACAGCACTTTACAGCAGACATATAAAAGCGCTCAACATATGGCAAGATTAGTTGAAGATTTTTTAAATATTTCCAGAATAGAAAGCGGAAAAATCGTTTTTGATTTTAAAAAGGAGAAATTTGACGCTTTAGTCAAAGAAACAGCCATGGGGTTTGAAGAAATCGCAAAAACAAAAAATTTAAAAATAAATCTGGATATTCAAAAAAATTTACCGGTTGTTTTAGTTGACAAGGTAAAAATCAAAGAAGTTGTCTCTAATTTAATTGATAACGCGATCAAATATACAAAACAAGGAGCGATAATAATTAGTTTAAAATTAATAAAAGAAGAAAATAAAAAATTTTTGCTTTTATCAATCGCTGATAACGGTATAGGGATTTCCAAAGAAGATATTTCTAATATTTTTAAAAAATTTATTCGCGGGAAAAAAGTTTCTTTAATACATACTGAAGGGCTTGGATTAGGGCTTTATTTTTCTAAAAAAGTTGTTGAAGCACATCATGGAAAAATTTGGGTGGAAAGCAAAGGAGAAAATAAGGGAAGCGTTTTTTATGTGAGATTAGTAGTATAAAAATTTAAACAAAATTTAAATTTAAAAGTTGATAAACTTATGCGACCGCATAGTTTTGTAAACTTTTTATTTTTTTACATTTTTGTTTTTACATTTTTTATAAAAAATATTTAATGCGCTTGAGGGCCCTAGCGCGGAAGTTAAAAAATTTGATAAAATAAAAAAAATTTCACATTGGCAATGAAATTTTTTTAATTGCAATATTAAATTTTAAAATCAAATCCATCTTTTCTTTTTAAAAAATCCAAACATTGATAATATTCCAAGAGCCATTATGATTATAACTGCCCAAAATCCATTTGCTGTTTTTACAAAAGGCATTCCATCCATTGTATTCATTCCGAATATAGCGGCAAAAAGGGTTAGAGGAAATACAATTACGGAAAAAATAGTCAATGTTTTCATTATATCTCCCATTCTATAAGAAAGCATAGAATCATTGGTATATTCCAAGGCTTCAACCATTTCTTTTTGGTTTTCTACGATATTCCAGATATCTATTGTATATTGAATAAGATTATGGTAATCGGCAATATGCTTTTTTTTAATATATTTATTATGATTATTGCTTAATTTTTTTAAAAGATTTCTATGGGATTGCATTGTTCTTCGGAAATTAATAATATTGTGCTTAATTATCAAAATATCATCAATGCTTTCTCGTTGATTCCCTGAAAAAATTTTTTCTTCTACTCTGGAGATTTCTATATTTAAATAATCTAAAGTTGTAAAACACTGATTAAGAGAATGATCTAATATTTTATGGAGTAAAAAGGTCGGATCTTCGCCAAGATAAAATTTTAAGCTTGCTTTGTCTTTTTTGCATAATTTAAAAAGAGAAGTCAATTCTTTTAAATTAGAATTATGAATAGTTATTAAATAATTTTTACTAAGGAAACAATCTATTTCTGAAACAACAATTTCTTGTGTATCTTTGTCTAAAACAGGAAAACGAAGAATCAAAAAAAGATAGGTAGGATATTCTTCAATTTGCACTCTTTGAGAATAAATATGTCCAAAAGAAGCGCTTAAATTTTTTAAACTAAAATTAAAATTTTTTTTAAGGTATTCTATTTCTTGTTTTTTAGCATTGGAAACATTTATCCATCTTTGATTTTTTTTTCGTGTTTTATTAGTTAAAATTTCTATGGGCATATTTTTAAGAAGTTAAGTTAGTCTTTGTTGATTTTCCTCTCCTATTTAGGGGAGGTTAGGTAGGGTAAGAATAACGGTTTCCTCCCCTATTTAGGGGAGGTTAGGTGGGGTAAAAATTGAAAATTGAAAATTGTTTTGTACCCCCTCTAACTCCCCCTACAAGGGGGAGAATGAGAATAACGGTTTCCTCCCCTATTTAGGGGAGGTTAGGTGGGGTATAAAATTAAGAATTGAATTAATACCCCCTCTAACTCCCCCTACAAGGGGGAGGATAAATGTGTTATTTTTACAGCAAATATTTTATTATTAGATAGAACATAAATTTTCTTTTCTTTTTCATCAATCGCGAAATCATTAAGCTTATCAAATTTATCAGAATAATATTGTATAATTAATTTTCCATTTTTATCTATGATGGCTATTTTTCTGCCACCAGCATCTAAAACATAAAGATAAAGAGAATTTGAATTAGTCCAAATTTTTTCAGGATCGGTTAATATTTTATTAGTATTATTAAAGGAGAAATTTTCTTTTTTGCCCTTAAATAATTTAAAAATTTCGCCGTCAGAATTCAATACATAAATTGCCCCATCAATAGACATACTAACAGCTTTATTTAAATTAATATCTTTGTCTATCCATTCTTTCCCCTTGGAGAAATCATCCCCAAGAGGAAAATGTTTATATATTTGATTATTTAAGATATCCAGAGTATATAGTTTATGGTTATATATTCCTATGGCGGATATATCAATATTATTTTTTGGAAATTTAACCTCTATGGGTTGAAATTTGTTATCTTTTTCTTCTAATTTAGAAAAATTGTTTTTTTGATGAAGAATAATAAAATTTTTATCATTTTTTATAATAGACTTTGCAGCTGGTAATGATAATTGTTGACAATCAATTTTTTGGATTGATTTATCTTGTAGATTAAGTTGAAAAATATTATTGTCTTCTGTTATTGAATAAATCTTATTTCCTTCTTTAACAATTTTTGTCATTGGCATTTTGTATAATTTTGAATAATCAGCTAATTTTTTAGGTTCAATTATCTCAGAAATTGATTTAACCTTAAATTCCATTTTTTTAATTTCTTGTTCAATCTCTGATAATTTTTTTCTTTGTTCTTCTGATTCTTGGGGTAATTGTTTTATTAAATTTTTTAATTTTAATAAAATAGATGTTGATTTATTTCGGCTTTTAAACATTAAACTTGCTTCAAGGTCATTTTTTTTATTTTCAATTTGTGATATTAGTTCTTGGTATTTTTGTTCTTTTTCCTTTATTATATTTTTTTGTTTTATATTAATCGTATTTTGGACAAAAAGGATAAGAAGAATTATTATTGTTAACAATAATAATTTTCTTAAAATCGTTAAAGATTTAAACCATTTTGGAAGATGAGCAATTTTTGTAAAGATTTTTCCTGTTATAATAAATCCTATTAGATAAAGGGTTTTTGAAATTAGTGATTTTATAATATCTAATATTTTTGAAAAAATTTGTTTTTTGTTGTTATTTTTTTCCTTTTTTATTTCAGGTTCATTTTTAACGCCTGTTTCTTCTTTAATTGGTTTTATTTCGCGCTTTTCATCAATTTTTTTTTCAATTTTATTTGCTTCCGAGGTTATTGAGAAATTTTTATTATCTTCTTCGTCTTTAATTACCAAACCGCAAAAAGTATCTTTATCGTCAATTTCTATCAGAAGATTTTTGATCTCTTGCGCTATATCAATTGCCTTATTGTCCTTGGCAATGTTTATTATTTTGTCAAGAGAAATATAATCTAAAGTATTTTTAGAGCAGAATATTACTGAATTATCTTTTTTAATTTGCCCGCTTATCATATTTAGGAATATTTTTGTTTCTCTTGGCTTTTCATCAATTGCTTCTTGAATGCGGGCTATATTATATTTTTCATTTTTTGTTTTATAAATTATAAGAGGCGCGATATTGCCTATTTGGGAAAAATATAAATTATATTTTTCTTTTTTTTCATCAAAATATATAATCCCAATCAAAAAATTTATTTTTTTTATATCAGTTGACCCTTTAAAAAATTTATGAAATTCAATATTTATATTATATAAAAAATTTTCAAAAATATTTTCTTCTTTTAATCTTATAATTCGTTCTTTTCTATAATTATAATATTCTTTTATTTTTTGATTTAAAGAATCAAGTATTTTTTTGTTTTCTTCTGTTTTTTCGCATTTTAAAACAGCAAAAATTTTTATTTTAGGATTAAAATCAGTAATTATATCTTTTGGAGCAATAATATCACAAATATTTTTTGCATCTTGATGGGCTATTGAAAATTTTTCTATTCTTAACATAAATTTATTTTTACCTTGAATTGCAAAATGTCTTTGCGAGGTCCGATGGACTCCGAAAAATCATACAGACTTCTTCGGAGAGCAAAACGACGAAGCAATCCCAAGAAAAATCCTGTCATTGCGAGGAGGAACGACGAAGCAATCCCGAGAATATATCGCTAATTATTAGGATTGCTTTGCTCAATACTTTGCTTGCAAAGTATTGAGCTCGCAATGACAATAATTTTAGATAGTTTCGTGATTAAATTTATTTATTATTATTATACTATATTTGAATTAGATAGTAAATTTTTTTGTTGTGGATAAACAAGGGTTGACGTTGAAATAAAGGTGGGGTATAATAATAGTCAAATGGATGAAAGTGGGGAAAAGTGGGGATAACTTAAAAGAAATGTGGATAACTTTCAGCTTTAGAACTTTAACTTTCAACTTTAGACTTATATGTTTATTGGTGAATATAAATATAGTATTGATAATAAAGCAAGGTTGGCAATACCAACTAAATTTCGTGATGAATTAAAAAAAGAAGCTGTTGTAACACGTGGGTTAGATAATTGTTTATTTTTATATACAAAAAAAGAATGGAAAAAAATAGCTGATAAATTATCTACTTTGCCTTTTTCGCAAGCAAATAGTCGCGCTTTTGCCCGTTTAATGTTGGCTGGCGCAATGGATGTTAATATTGACAAACAAGGAAGGATCGTTTTGCCTGATTATTTGCGTTCTTTTTCTAAGATTAAAAAAAAAGTGGTTATTGCTGGGCTTTATAGTCGTTTGGAAATTTGGGATGAAGAAATTTGGAATAAATATAAAGAAAACACTGAAAAACAAAGCTCTGAAATCGCGGAAAAGTTAGGTGAATTAGGGGTTTAATAATAAATAATATATTGTCAAGAAAATGGAAACTATTCATAAGCCAGTTTTGTTAAGAGAAGTTATAGAATATTTGAATCCGCAACATGGACAGAATTTTATTGATTGCACTTTAGGCGGAGGAGGGCACAGTCGAGCCATTTTGAAAAAGATTTTACCAGCAGGAAAATTGTTAGCTATTGATTTAGATGAAGAAGCCATAAAAAATTTTCAATTTTCAATTTTCAATTTTCAATTACAAAGGAATATAATTTTAGTGAATGATAATTTTGCAAATTTAGAAAAAATTGTCAAGAAATATAAATTTTATCCAGTAAATGGAATAATTGCTGATTTTGGCTTTTCCTCAGACCAAATAGCGGATAAAAAGAGAGGATTTAGTTTTTTAAATGATGGTCCTCTAAATATGAAATATAATGTTAAACAGAAGTTAAACGCGGAGATGATTGTTAATAATTACACTAGGGAAGAATTAGAAAAAATTTTTAAAGAATATGGAGAGGAGCCATTATCTGCTAAAATAGCAAATATTATAATAAAAGAAAGAAAAAAAAATAGAATCAAAACAACAACGCAATTAGCTGAAATTATTCAAAAAGTTAAAAAACGACGTGGGAAAATTCATCCTGCAACTCAGGTTTTTCAAGCCATAAGAATTGAAACAAATAATGAATTGCAAAATATTATTGAATTTTTACCGCAAGCTATAAAAATACTTGATAAAGGCGGAAGATTAGCAATAATTACTTTTCATTCCTTAGAAGACAGAATTGTTAAAAAATTTTTTAGAAAAAAAGCTGTAAATATCCATGCTTGTCGTGTTTTAAAAAGAGCGGAAGCAGAGAATTCTGCTTCCGCCCAAACACAGGATTTGCAGATTAAAATAATTAATAAAAGAGTAATTAAGCCAAGATGGGACGAGGTTAAAAAAAATAAAAAAGCTCGCAGCGCTAAATTAAGAGTAGTTGAAAAAGTTTAGTTATGTCTAAAAATTTAAAAACAAAAAAATTAAGAAAACATTATAAAAAAAATAAAAGTTTTGTGTTTTTAAGAATTATGATTGTTTCCGTTTTTTTTGCCATAGGAATTTTTAATTTATTGCAAATAAATCATAAGACAACTTTGGTTTATAAAACTGATAGTCTTGAAAATAAAATAGAAAAATTAAAAAATAAGAAAGAAACAATGGAATTAGAAGCGTCAAAATTACAGTCATTAGCAAGCGTTTATAAAAGGTTGGATATCAATTAATAAAGTAGAATATTTAAAACAGAAAAAAGAAATGGCAATGGCAAAGTGATATGTTTAAATTTAATAATCTTGAATTACGAAATACATAAATTTCACTGTCTTTGCGAGAAAGGAGCGAAGCGACTGACGAAGCCTGTCTGCCGGCGAGGCAGGCAATCCCGAGAAAAATCCTGTCATTGCGAGGGAGCGATAGCGACCGAAGCAATCCCGACGAAAGTTCTGTCTTTGCGAGAAAGACGAAGCAATCCCGAGGAAACTTCTGTCATTGCGAGAAGGAACGACGAAGCAATCCCGAGGAAACTTCTGTCATTGCGAGGAGCGAAACAAAGTGAAGCGACGAAGCAATCCCGAAAATTGACGATTTTATTCAGGGGATTTCTCCGTCCTTGCCAGTTGGCGGATGACGGAGACGGGGTGTTTGCAATGATATTTCGTAATTCAAGGTAATAAGGTAAATATGAGAACAAGAAAGAATAATCGTATTAATTTTATTTTAACGATTATTTTTTTATTTAATCTGCTCATTATTCTAAAATTATTTAATTTGCAAATTACGAATGGTAAATTTTTTGCTGAAGCCTCTAATAATCAACATAGTATTTATCAAAAAATAACTCCAGAAAGAGGAGAGATTTTTTTAGAAGAAGATGATGATAAAAATAAATTATATCCTGTTGGTATAAATTACAAGTTGGCTTTAATATATTCAAATCCGAAAATAATAGTTAATATAAAAAAAACAGCTAATGATTTGACAAAAATATTAAAGCCATTATGGTTAGAGGAACTTAAGGAGAATATGAATAAAAAAGATGATGATATTGTTCAAAAGATTGAAGATGAATTTATTCAAAAAAAGCATGATGAATTACAAAAAAAGTTGGAAAACAAAGATGATCCTTATGAGATTTTAGCTAAAAAGATTCCGAATAAACAATTAAAACAAATCATTAATTTAAGAAATCGCGGTATTGGTTATATTGAAAAAAATTATCGTTATTATCCTGAGAACAGAATGTTGAGCCATATTATTGGATTTGTAGGTTATGATAAGGATAAACAAAAAGGACAATATGGGATTGAAGGATATTTTGATAATTTACTTCGCGGGAAACAGGGTTCTGCTTTTTTAGAAAAAGATGCTTTTGGATATTTAATTCCAAATAGAAAATCAAAGATAATCAAAGCTAAAAATGGATCTGATATAGTTTTAACTATTAACCTTCCTATTCAATTTAAAGTTTGCGAGGAATTAAAGAAGGCAGTTGAGAAGCATAAAGCTGATAAAGGGATGGTAATTGTGATGAATCCTGATACAGGAGCTATTATTGCTATGTGTAGCATACCTGATTATGATCCTAATTTTTATTATAAAGAAAAAGATTTAAGTATTTTTAATAATCCAGTTATATTTGATCAATATGAGCCTGGATCTGTTTTTAAAGCCATAACAATGTCTGCTGGGATAGATACCGGAAAAGTCTCTCCTAATACTGTTTATGACGATAAAGGTTGTGTAAAAATTGGCGTTAATAAGATTTGTAATTCTGATTTAAAAGCTCATCACAAACAAACAATGACAAATGTTTTAGAAAAGTCACTTAACACTGGAGCGATTTTTGTATCAAATAAGATAGGCAGAGAGGAATTTAAAAAATATGTTGAAAATTTTGGATTTGGAGAATCAACAGGTATAGAATTGGGACCAGAATCAATTGGAGATATAAGATCTTTAAATAAAAAAAAAGAAATTTATGGAGCAACAGCTTCTTTTGGGCAAGGTATTTCTGTAACCCCTTTACAAATGGCGAATGCTTTTTCAGCTATTGCTAATGGCGGAAAATTAATGAAGCCTTATATAGTTAAAAAGACAATAGATAGTAATGGTGTTGAGCAAAAAACAGCGCCTAAGGAAATTAGAAAAGTAATTTCAAATAAAACTTCTGTTTTAGTTTCAGGAATGTTGGCCTCAGTTGTCAAAAACGGGCATGGGAAAAAAGCTAACGTAGAAGGATATTATGTGGCTGGTAAGACAGGAACAGCCCAAGTCCCTAAAAAAGAAGGGGGCGGATATGAGAAAGATAAAAGCATTGGATCTTTTGTCGGTTTTGCGCCTGTTGATAGTCCATGTTTTGTGATGTTAGTTAGAATTGATAATCCGAAAGATGTTCTTTGGGCAGAAAGTTCAGCCGCGCCGTTGTTTGGGAAAATAGCAAAATTTATTTTAAATTATTATCAAATAGAGCCAGAATATTAAATATTAACAATTTCCAATTTTCAATTTTCAATTTTCAATTTTTACCCCACCTAACCTCCCCTAAATAGGGGAGGAACCTAATATTCTCCCCCTTTTAGGGGGAATCTGTTCCTCTCTCCTCCCCCTTTTAGGGGAATCTATTCCTCTCTTCTCCCCCTTTTAGGGGGAGCTAGAGGGGGTATTTCAATTTTTACCCCACCTAGCCTCCCCTAAATAGGGGAGGAAACCGTTATTTTCTCTCCCCCCCCTTTTAGGGGAATCTGTTCCTCTCTCCTCCCCCTTTTAGGGGGAGCTAGAGGGGGTATCTCAATTTCCAATTTTCAATGTTGGTAAAAAAATAAACAAAGGACTAAATTTATGAAAAAAATTATACAATATATTCTAAAAATTTTATCAAAAAAAATACTTGATAAATATAAACCTGAAATTATCGGAATTACAGGAAGCGTTGGCAAGACTTCTACTAAAGACGCAATTAAAAAAATTTTAGAAAAGAATTATAATATTAGAGCTAATATCAAGAATTATAATAATGAAATTGGAGTTCCCTTAACAATTATTGGGAAAGAAAGCCCTGCAAAATCAATATGGGGTTGGTTTAATATTATAAGCGAAGGAATAAGATTGATTTTAACAAGAGATAAAAATTATCCAAAAATTTTAATTTTAGAAATGGGAGCTGATAGAATAGGAGATATAGAATATCTGAATAGTTTTATTTCTTGCAATATTGCTGTAATAACCAATATATCAGAATCACATTTAGAGTTTTTTAATACAGTACAAAAGATAGAAAAAGAAAAGCGAAAGATTATTGAAAATTTAAAACAAGAAAATTTTGCTATTCTTAATTTTGATTTAGGCTTAACTCG
>JAACEG010000072.1 GCA_011682665.1 Lysobacteraceae bacterium | reverse complement strand
TTATACATCCAAAATTTTTCGTCATATAATCCAACTTTTTCTAAAACATTTCTTTTAAATAAAACTCCCGCCCCTGAAGGATAGCAAATATCTTTATAATTTATAACTGGCAATTTATAGTTACTCATTGATTCTTGGTAAGCATCACAATAGCCAAATCCTAAAAAATGTATTTTATTTCCTAAACTATTTATTTTTTCTTTTTTTTGATAAAGCATCAACCTTGCTTGAACTGCGCCAATTTTATTATCTTTCTTAATAGCTTTTATCATCTCATTAAGACAATTTTTATCTATAACCACATCTAAATTAAAAAGGGCTATATAATCATAGCCTTTCTTGATCGCTATTCTTATGGCGTCATTATTCCCCTTGGCAAATCCGTCATTATTTTTATTGCAAATAATATTTGCCTCCGGCGCCATAGACTTTAAATAGTCAAAACTTTCTTTACTTGTTTTGTTATCCACAATAAATATTTTTATCTCGCCGTGCCAATTCTGGCGCCTAATGCTTTTTAAACAATCATTTAAAAAACGCTTTGCATAAGCTTTATAATTAACCAAAATGATTGCTGTCTTTTCCATAAAATTAAGTTCTATTTTTATCTTTAGTCTCTTGTTTATCTATTGCTATTTTTCTTACTATTTTAGTAATATCTTTTTCTAATTTGTCAATTTTAACAATCAATTTAAATATTAAATAAAATAAAACCACAATGGATAAATAAACAGCTAAATCCGCGCCTTTTTCAACGCCAAAAAACTTAGCAATAACATCTGTTTTTCTAAACCAGATTGTCGCTCCAATTATTAAAACCCAAATCAAAAGCCATAAATAAAATTCTCTGTTAGATATCTCTTTGACTTTAAATTTTTTTAAAAGCCTGGATATGGCAAAAAGAGAAAAAGAAATGATAATTAGTTGGATTAACATATTTTATATATTACAAAAATTAAAACAATAAGTCAATTTTAAAAAAACGCGAAAAATCGCGCTTCTTTCAAAATAAACTAATAAAATTCAAAGGATTCCTAATTTTTCTATTTCCTTTATTTGTTTATTATTCAATATATTTTTCTTTTCCAAAGCGCCGATTATAATTTCAAACATTTTTCTTTCTTTTTTCTTTTGATAATCTATAACTGTTTTTTCTTGTATAAGAATATCTATTTTTTTTAAAATAGCATCTTGATTTCGCAAAGAAGCTTCTTTAAACTCTTTAAATTCATTTTTAAATTCATAAAATTCATCTCTTAAATCATTGAATTCTAATTTTAAATTGTTAAATTCAATTTTTAATCCATTAAATTCTTTTTTAGTGGCAAAATGATTCTCTAATGCTGGCAAAAAAACTTCTTGATTATATTTAATTAATTCCTCTAAGGTTAATGGTTTATTATTGTTATTCATAAAAAAAATTAATTAAAAAAAATTTTATAATTTTATTATAAATTAAAAAAAATCTATGGTCAAATTGCTTAAAAAATCATAAAATTTTTTTAGCGAACAAATCTTTAATAATTTTTAAGCCATCAAAAAAATTCTGTCCATACTCATTATAAACAATATTAACTGGTATTTCTTTATATTTTAATTTATTTTTTTTAATTTTTGAAATGATTTCTGTGTTATGCGCCATTTTATCTTGTGTGATTTCTATTTTTAGTGTAGCTTTTTTTGACATTGCTCTTAAACCATTATGCGCGTCAGATAGTCTTAACCCAGTAAAAATAAAATTAAAAAATAAAGCTGGCTTTAAAATAAAAAACTTTTTTGTCATCGGTACCCTATCCTTGATTGACAAAAATCTAGAACCTAAAACAATATCAGCTTCGCCATCTATGATTGGCTGAATAATATTTTTAATATCTTTTGCAATGTGCTGACCGTCTCCGTCAAAATGAACAATAATATCCGCTTTTTTTTGAATTGCGTATTTATTTCCTGTTTGTAAAGCCGCACCCTGCCCGCGATTGATAATATGCTTTAAAACAATTATGCCTTGATTTTTAGCAACACGAATTGTGTTATCATTAGAGCAATCATCAACAACAACTATATTAGAATCTGGAACTTCATTTTTAACGTCTTTAATAACAGCTTTTATATTTTTTTCTTCATTAAAAACAGGAATTATAACAAAAATATTCATAAATATAATGCAAATAAATATAATCCGAAATATCCAAATTATTATCCTAATGCCCCAAAAGCTATAATCAAAACTGTTAAAATTAAAATTTTATCCTAAAAATCTTAACTATCCTAATGATCTTAAAAATCATAATCAATTATTTTCTTGGTCCACCGTCGCTAAAACCAAGCAATTCCTTACTTGCTTTTAAATAATCAAGCGTTTTTTTCAAACCAGCGTCTAAAAGGATAACTGATTCCCATCCCAAATACTCTTTTGCATAACTTATATTTGGAATATGTGAAACCGGCTTATTTCTCTCTAATTGTTTAAAAACAATTTGGGATTTGGAATTTGTGCTTGATATAACCTTTTTAGCTATTTCTATTATTGGAAGAACCTCAGTACTGCCTAAATTAATTGGTTTTATTTCTTCTGACTTCATTATCTTAAATATTCCTTCTATTAAGTCATCTATATAGCAGAAAGAATTCTTTATATTTTGGTCTCCTTCTATTATAATATCTTTATTCTCCATAGCGCGAGAAACAAAGTCTGATATTAATCTTCCATCTGTTAATTGCATACGAGGACCATAGGTTGTAAAAGCTCTAACTATTTTAGTATCTAAGGTATATTTTTTTCTATAATTGTCAACTAAACTTTCCGCAAATCTTTTTCCTTCAACATAGCAATTATTATATCCTAAAGGATCAACAATCCCCATATAATTTTCATCTATTTCTTCTCCTGGCACAGATTTTCCATAAATAACAGAACTTGATAAAAATAAAAATTTGGTTTTATATTTAACGGCCAAATCTAAGGCAACCTTAATTCCTAAAGAATTAGACAATAAAATTTCTACACTTAATTCATTAAATCTGTTCGGAGACGCGGGACAAGCTAAATAATAGATTTCCTGAATACCTTGCCAACGAACTTTAAATTTTTCTAACCCTGGCAATTCTTCTAATGTTATTGGTTGGGTAATATCATGTTTTACAAATTCAAAATTCGCATTCCTTAATAAAAAGTCAATATTTTTTTCACTTCCTGTTGAGAAATTATCAATACATATAACTTTATTATTTCTTGCCAAACGTTCACATATATGAGAACCAATAAAACCGGCTCCTCCAATAACTAAAATGTTTTTATGATCAAAAATTTGTTTAATTGCCATAGATTTAAAATTAAAAATTAAAAATTAAAATATAAAAAATAAAATTAAAAACTAAAAACTACTTTTTATTATAAACTTTTCGAAAAATTTAGTTTTAAATTTTTCCTTATAATTTTTCATTTTTAAATTTTAGTTTTTAATTTTATTCTACATTCATTATAGCAACATTAATGCCTTCGTCAAAATCATTAGAGAAAATATTCAGACTTTTTATCAAAAATCCTTGTTTATCAAAAATTTTTATTAAATTTCCTCCTCCTTTTTTAGGCGATACAATAATCTCGCTTTTGCCATTATTATTAATATCTCCAACGGCTACATTAATACCATAATGATTTTCTTTTTTATAAGCGAAAAATTGGTATTTTACAAATCC